>CAZNEL010000051.1:0-12222 GCA_964572285.1 uncultured Dehalococcoidales bacterium
ATCCATATAGAAAACATGACCGGTCTCAGCGCTAAGAGAGCCTAACCATAGGTCCGAGCGTCCTTGGATAGAGCCAAAGCTAGGTTTTCCGTTCCAGAAAAAACCCGGCGTCTCTTGACGCCCTATGAGAGGATCAGCACCAAATGTCTTGTACCCAGCATCAATCATAGCCCACTCCGAGTGAGTGGTGCTCATTACAGTGGTTAGAACTGTGATAGCGCACGTCTCTCTTGTATTGCCACGCGCCCTCATATACATAATATCACCAATCACACAATTCCCCGGATGAATCTCTGTTATCTCAGGAAATTTCCCTTCTTTTATGTAACGGCATGTAGCACGGAATGTAGGCGAAGCACCAACAGAGACATGCCCTACTGCAATACCTTCTTTCCTCAGCATCTTAGCCATATCTGACATTATCTCTGCTGTTTTAAAAGCTACTTTATCTACACCCTCTGCTGTCGGTTCCGCACCCATTTCATGCGCATAAATGCCGGCGAAATCAATACTTGGAAGCTGGCAAATTTTCTTGGCCAAATTCAGAACAGGCTCACCCGGGAATACGCCATGCCGTTGGGTTCCACCAGCATTTCGGCTGGTATCAATCTTTAAGAGCACAGAGACCTTTCGTCCAACTGCTTGTCCAGCTTGGGAAACACCCTCGGCTTGTTCGATCATATCTACTACGACTGTCACCTTAAGCCCTGGTTTATTAAGCAGCCTCTTCAGCGTATCTAACTTGGGCCCACCGTAAAAGCCGGGATGAGCAATGATTATATCGTTAAGTCCCTCCTCTGCCATAGCTTCCGCTTGAGCCACAGGACCCACCTCAATACCACATGCCCCCGCTTCTATCTGCATTTTAGCTATTTCAGCACACTCATGAACCTTTACATGCGGTCTCAACCTGACTCCTGCCTCAGCCGCCAGCTGAGACATTCCTCTGATATTTGCTTCCAGCTTATTCATATCCACGAGCACGGCAGGTGTATCAAAAGATGAGAAAGATATGCTGTTCCCTGTCATAATATTAACCTCTAGGAGATAATTTTCTTATCGTAGGCTATACCCTTATCGGCAAGCTACTCTATGATGAGAGTTTACCTTAGATTACCGTGGCTAAGAGCCGCGGGCTAACTCCAGGTACTCCCTACCAGACCTGGTTATCATTGCTGTGACACCATAAGCTATAAATTGGAAACCACGTTCTTTGGCTTTGGCTAATGCTTCATGGGTATAGGCAACAGTACCTGCCACACGGCCGGCGTCACGGATCCGGTGCACCAGTTTCTCAATCATTGTCTGGACCTCAGGATGACTTGTCTGTCCTATATATCCCATGGAGGCGGACAGATCATTAGGCCCAATAAAAAAAACGTCAATGTCTTTTATGGAGAGGAACTCGTCCAGGTTATTCACCGCATCCATGGTCTCTATCTGGACAACTACCAAAGTCTCTTGATTGGCCTTGACAGTATATTCTTGCAGCGAAGGAGTGAGCCCGTAATCAGCGACCCGTACTGGACCTAACCCCCGTTTTCCCTGCGGTGGATATTTCACTGCATCAACCACAGCCTCAGCCTCTGCCTTAGTATTTATCTGGGGCAACATCACCCCCAAAGCACCAATATCGAGGTAGCGAAGTATGTTCTGACGAATGTTCATGGCAACCCTGATGAAGGTGGGGAGCCCGACACTATCCGCTGCTCTAATCATGTGCTCACAGCTTTCGACTCCCACGGGACTGTGCTCAGCATCGAGCAGAGCGAAGTCAAATCCTATATGGCCAACTAACTCTACAATCATTGGGGAATACAAATTACAAAAGACACCATAGGCAGTACCACCGCTGAGGAGCTTTTCCTTGACCAGGTTCTTTTGCATTGCCACCTCGCTATCATTGATTGCTACTTTTTTCTCTATTCAAATTACATCAGGCGACTCTTATCGTTTATAGCTCGTGACTCTAATGATACCGCTATGATGCTTGACCGTCAAGCCTGTTGGCGTCCGGCAGTAAGCCCGAATGTGGCTAGTGGAATATTAGAAAGTAATCAAGCTAACGAGTAGTAAAGAAAAGCTTATTCAAGAATTAAACAGAATATATGGCTGAGCAAACCCAGATGTAATGATGCATTAGCTAACGAAATAGCTTTAAGAGTGATGACGCTTTTTGCGCTCCTCCTTCTTATCGTGGTGAGAAGGAATATTAGTAGGTGCATTAATGAAGTACTTCTCTGCAGTAAAAGGTGAGTAACCAGCAGAGATTTTCCGCCCGTCTTCAGTAATCTCTAGCGCTGCTCCACACTTGGGGCATGTTTGATTCCGCGGGTTGAGTAACGACCAACCGATGCGATAAGTACCACACTTTGGGCATCTACCCTCTAACATATCTTTATTATACCAAATGGGTCTTCGTGGGATGTCAAGACAATATTTAAATGATTTTGGTATTGTTACTACGTTTCCAATTTCTATAATTGTGTTCATTCTTCTGTTTTTCAGTAGGCTCTAAGTATTCAAGAGGGAATTGAAGAAGTACCATGCGACTCGGTATGGGATTAGTTTTACCTGACTTCGCGGTAATAGGCTTAGCTATAAAAACCCAAGGGTGTCACTGCTGCTTGGTGCTTCATATATTGGAGTTCCATATGAAGAAACTCCATTGCCATCAGTGATTATACTATTCTTGGAAAGGGTTATTTGAACTTTCCTTCGCTTACTTTGGAGAGTATCTTTGAAGCTAGCGGATTCCTCAATCTGACCCACTTCAGGAAGCATTCTCAGCATTGCAATCAAAGGCACCGGCTCACGCAGGAAAACTATAATTGAGGGCCTATCGGCTACCGGTATAAGCTCGGTGGTTTCGACTTCAGTTAAACTGTCAAGGTATCTCATGATTCCCATTATTTGCTTTATGTCTACCGGAGGTAGAATTTCCAGTTCCACCTCTCCTTCGCAATCAGCTGCCTCATCATTCCCCGCCAATGCCGGTACCATTTTCTCCAGTTCGCTGTTGCCGCACTGGTCCACTGTGTAGACTTGTGCCATGGCTTCAGCAAGTATACTGTCTGCAAGTTGAGTGCTCACTCCTGAACCAGCATCAAGAACAACACACTTCTCCTGCTCCATCGTGCGAGATAGTACGTGCTCAAATTCTCCCTCAAACGCTACTATCTGCTGCTGCAGACTTTCAAGTTGTGAAAAAAACTGTCTGTAGAATGATTGGGCGTTATTTTTTAGCTCGCTTTGAATACACCTTGCTTTTTCTCCCAGCAGTAATTTTGCTTGCGCTTGAGCATCAGACCTGATAGCCTCCGCTTCTCTATTAGCCATAGCTATGGCCTCAGCCCGTTTTTCTTCAATCATCTGTTGAGCCTGCTCTTCTACTTTAGCTATAATCGTTGTGGTCTCAACCTTAGCTTGTTCCGCGGCTTCGTCAACCGTCTGTTTGGCGATACTATCAGCTTCGGCGACTGTTTTTTCAGCAAGTTTGGTGAGCGATGAAAGGTGCTTCTGGCGCTGAAACAATATATCACGCTGGCCAGTTACTTCGTTAACGAAAGATACTACCTGCTCCTCATCCAGTCCGTCTCTAACTCTGGTAAAGTCTTGCCCCCACAGCGTAATGACATCATCGGTATTACTGCTTTTCCCCACAATTAGACTCCATTTTACCCTCTTTATTATATTCTAACTCACGTAAGGCAATGGTAAATAGGTAAATAGTAACATGCCAAGTAGTAATTTCGTCCTTGATGGGGTGAGCTAGTTGACGGCAGTATTTACCACAGTTAAACTAAGGATTATAAGAGCTATAATAAAGTTCGCAATAGGCCAATGCTATTGAAGTATTTTGAAAGAAGAAGAAGAACAAAACTTTATCGGCAATGGGTAGAACGAGCTGGGTTACCACCTGATGCCACTCAATCCGAAACCGGAAAGTCCGAGGATCTTCAGCATCCGGTTGGAGAGCCTGAAGACACCGTGCCTGCAAACGACGACTTTCCGATTATCCATATTAAGAAAGATAACCAGATAGCTACCCATCCCGATGTTGCTGGAGATATGATGGCAGAAATAAATAGGAGACAACCACACCTGCCCAAGCTCTATATACTACTCGGGGTTGCTGTGATAATAGTTCTTGTGGCTTTTGTTCTTCTCGTCGTGTCATACTGCTGATTATCACTCTTGATTATTTTGTATAAATTACTTACCCCTCCGTTTTCCTCCAGGGGTATATTGACAAGTGCACCAGATTTTACTAGTATTTCAAATGAAGCCATCATATGACCCTGTAGCAAGACAGTATTTTAACAGTCCCTTCTTAATGAGGAGTCTTATTGGAAATGGACAAAACTGAAATAACACTGCAATCAAGATCGCTAACACTAAGCCGGAATGCACTTAAGAGGCTCTGCGAAATCATCAGTAAGGCAGTAGAGGGTGACCCGGATGCTGAGTTAGCGTTTATTTTGTCAACGAAGGGAGCGTCCGTATCGGCCCAGAGTGTAGAAGATTTAATGAACACGAAATGGCCGAAGGATATCGAAAAGGTACGAATTTTGGCAAGTTCGCACCGAAACAACAAGTGGATTACAGTTAATTTTGACAACTCATCCCCCAATTACAATAGAATCACGGTTAGCGGTCTTGACAACGACTGGGTAGTATCGAGAGCCGGGGAAATTGAGGCGTTTACCTCGGTTCATCGCAATATTCACTGGCTATTTAAAGGTAAATTGCTGACCTCTCTACATGGCACATTATTGGTAGGGTTACCACTATTCAGGGCAGCAAAAGTAATTGCCGATGAGTGGTCATTAACTACTTCCGAATTAGTGTTGCTAACATTCATAGCGACTTCCTGCGGGTGGTTGATACTCTGGGCATATGTCTCTTATATCGGGAGAGTTTTTCCATTTGTCTACATAGATAGCGAACGCAGTTCACACCTGGTAAAACTTAGGAAGATCCTAACAGTGGCCATTCCACTTATTATTGTCGGTTTGATTGCAGAGTTGCTAATTAGGCCTCTTATTCTACCCCTACCCTGAATGGCCTCCTTTAGAAAATTTAACCTGCACTTCAGCCAGACTAAACCTGAAGGAAAATCACGACAACAAGGAGGAAGTGTGAAATTTAATGACCTTGCCTGGGCAGCATTTCTTCATTATTACAAATCAAAGGGGGACAAAAAATATGTGAAACTTTTTAGAGATAAAACATTTCTCTCTAAACTACGTGAAACACCCTGGGATGTCCCTTATGCAGAGTTCGAAACCAAAATCCTTTCTGGGTTCCTTAATAGTATCGGTCTACGGCTGCCGGGGGGAAAGAGAGGTGGTAACATACTTGCCGAAATAATTAAACTGCGCCACCACATCTCTTCCCTTCAAGGCATACGCTTAATCGATTGCGATTTATCAAATGAGGGTCTACTACAAAATATACGGCAAATTTATACTGGGCTTAGTGCTGTTGACAGACTCTGGGTAACCGGAATAAGTAAAATTGCCCATACGCTTAATGAATCCCTATTCGTTGTGCTCGATTTGAAAATATCGAAGCATTTCGGTTTGCATGGGCAAGCTGATGACTATATTACGTGGCTAGGTATTGCACAGCAGGCCGCGCTAGAGGTTACCATGAACTTTCAGGAGCTAGGGCTTCCAGGTTCACCTGAGGCATTCCTCTCAGAGAAGCTAGGTCACAGTAATTATGGTTGTCAGAAATCACTGGCCAGGTATATCGATGAGTATTTTTGGTTGACAACCAGTGAAAACTTGCCTATCCCACCCAACTGGGTGCCTACATTTTTATAATCTTTGTCCCATTTGAAGTTTCAATGCCCACCTTTGGATACACTCATGTCACAAATACCTTATTCCTCGATTTATTGACAGGCGAATATCAGGCGGGCATAGTTCTCCGGAGCGAGCATCTGCCACGGCTCAACCATTCTTTCTTTATACCGTACTAAAGAGAAGTTATTAAAGGTACTAATGAGGGGTTCACAGAATAGTAAACATAAGTTAGACTATATTTGAATAGCGTTGGAGGTTCTCACATATGCCGGTAACAATAAGCGAACAAACCTATTATCGGACCGCTGAGATTTGCTTAATGGTTGGTATAGGTAAGAGCACTCTCTTTCGTTGGATCAAGGAAGGCATCATGAAGGATGCTGAACACAGGGACAGAAGGGGATGGAGGTTATTTACTGAGGATGAAGTCGATAGGGTGAAGACAGAAGTTAACGGAATTCGGAGGAACCACGTAGCTGAGACGCTACGTGAATCTGCAGTAAGTCAATGATAGTAGATGCTAATAGTGGTACTGAAACGGTAGAGAGCAAATTGCAGGAGGTATGTTATGACTAATACGATTGCTGAGCAACAACCCAAGAAGACTGTTGGGAAGACTGAAGAATCAGCCACAATACCCACTCCCGAGGCCTCTGAAGCAGCCACAAGTTCCCTCGGTGAGGTTCTAGGCCAAGCTGAAGCGGCTTACGCAACTTATTTAGAGGCTCAAAGAAAAGTAGCTACAGCCTATAAAGAACGAGAGCGGCAAGAGGAGAAAGTCTATAAGGATATTGAACGGCAGGCTAATGATGCCTGTGAGGAGACTATAGAAAAAGCCCTGCAAGCCCGTGAAAGGGCTGAACAAGAAGCGGAAGCGGCATACAAGAAAGCCAGACAAAAAGCCATGGAGAGTTATCAGGCTAGCGTAAAACAAGCGTTAGTATTGTGTGAAGAGACTATTGACCAAGCTTGGAGAGTTTCCAGAGAAAGTTCAGAGCAAATCTGGCAAATCTTCCAAGGAGATAGGATAAGAGAGAAAAGGTAGCTTGCCTTTGCCTGGCTTAACATGGAGATGAACGGCAGGAACAGGAGACTGTATCTGGTACAAGGGGCATCGCTTGGGGCGAGCTCTATATTCTGGATCTTAGCCTATCTGCATTTCTAGGGACCACAATCCAGAAAATTATATTAGCCAAACTAAAGTACACCATACAAGGAACAAAGGCACAAAATCGCTCAGCAACTCTTTAAAGATTCGCTATCCCAAAGCTAACTAGTTTGCTGCCCCAGAATACCAATTAGCTAAGAAAACTATGCCCTATCTCAGAGTATATCTTGTGAGCCTTGCGGTGATTTTAGATACTTTCTAACAAGCTGCTGTCAGCTATAAGTGAAGCTAGAAAAGCCTTTCGCACATGGAGCAGGTTCTCTGCCTGGTCATAAACCACTGCATTAGGTCCGTCGGCAACACTGTCGTCAACCTCATTCCCTCGGTCAAAGGGCATCACATGCATAAAACGAGCATCATTGGTGACCTTTAATAGCGACTCGGTAAGCTTCCATTCTTTATGCTTTGCTGCCAGCTCTTTCTCTTGGTCTTTGGTATTGGCATTCTTATAGTAATTAGACGACCACCAATTCCGTGGGAAGACCACATCAGCACCTTCGAGAGCCTCTTTTAGATTATGCGACACTTCGTATTTCCTGCCAGCTTTCTCACACTCCTGTCGGGCAGTATCCATTGGAGGCGCATCTAGTTCATAGCCCTCTGGTTGAGCAACAGTAACATCCATACCATAGGTAGCACCAATTAATGCGTCCTGATAAACTGATGTTAAATTCCTGACGAGAGGAGAGTAAGCCCACATCATCACAATCTTTTTACCGCTGAGGTCACCTAGGCTTTCCTTCATAACCATTACATCAGCCATTGCTTGAGTCGGATGGTGTAAATCAGAAGCTAGGTTGAGAACCGGTACGTTAGAATGTTCGGCAAATTTATGCAAAATAGCATCGCCAAAACCGGGGACGAGCTCTCCTTTTTCATTTTTTATTGCGCCTCCTATACGCATAGCCACCGCGTCAACATACCTTTCTACAACAAGAGCAGTATCCTTTAATGACTCTCCTGCCCCGGGTTTCTCATCAAGGCTCAAGCGTAGCTCAGCAGGGTCGGGGCTTTGCACAAAGCCGCCTAACTGCTGCATAGCCGCGGTAAATGAGATTCTCGTTCTAGTAGACGGACGGAAGAAGAGTAACAAAAGACTCTTTCCTTTTAGAACATCCAGAGAGCGCGCCGGGACTCCCTTTTTCTTCAACCTGAACGCCAGGTCTAATATCTGGTCTAGCTCACTCTTTTCCCATTCGCTCGTAGCTAGAATGTCCTTTCCTTTTAAATTAACAGTCATAGTCATCCTCCTTTTTTTATTTTTATCACACTACCCTCTTCAGGGTATCTGGATATCGAGATGCCGTCTAGTTAATCTTTACAAAAGTTTCGATAAAACCATACATTGCAAAACCTCCAGCAACTCTAGAGCTTTGCTAACATACTACTGTCGGCCAAAAGTGAAGCCAGGAAAGCTTTTCGCATATGAAGCAGATTTTCTGCTTGGTCGTATATGATTGCGTTTGGCCCATCAGCAACGCTGGCATCTACTTCGTAGCCTCTGGAAAAAGGCATGGTGTGCATAAAGCGAGCATTGTTAGTCACTTTTAGCAGGTCATCAGTTAGCCGCCAATCCTTATGCTGAACTGCCAATCCACGTTCCTTCTCTTCAGTAGCCGCATCCAGGTAGAAAGTTTGCCTCCAGTTTCGTGGATATATAGCATCAGTACCTTCCAGAGCTGTTTTAAGATTATGCGATATTTTAAATTTGCTGCCGGCTTTAGCACACTCGCTTTGGATTTTAGTCATTATTGCTGGGTCAAATTCATACCCTGCGGGGCAGGCAATAGTAACATCCATTCCGAATGTGGCTGATACTAGCGGAAAACCATGCGCTGAACCCCGTCCCTGTATTCGGGGTGAGTAAGCCCACATTAACACACTTTTCTTGCCTTTGACATCACCCAGGTGCTCCTTCATAACCATGATGTCAGCCATTGACTGAGTTGGGTGGTGCATATCAGAAGCCAGATTTATGACTGGTGCCTTCATATAGTCAGCCAGTTTCTGCAAAACAGCTTGCGCATCACCCCATTCAGGAAGCTTACCTATCTGCTCCGGCGTTACGTCAGTCAGTCGAATACCTAAGGCATCAATGTATCTGTCTAGAACAAGAGCGGTATCCTTGAGTGATTCCTCATTACCTGACCCCCCTGTTTCCTCCACCCGTATCCACAGATCTTTAGAATCCCGAGACCGCACGAAACCTCCCAACTGTTCCATAGCCCCGGTGAATGAATTCCACGTTCGGGTTGATCGTTTAAACCAGAGCAGTAAGAGAGTTTTCCCTTTAAGGATGTCAAGGGAACGCGAAGCTGTTCCCATCCGCTTGAGCTTAAACGCCAGGTCTAACACTTGGTCTAGCTCACTCTTGTCCCAATCACTAATGGACAAGAAATCCTTACCCTTTAAGGTATCGGCCAAAACTCACCTCCTTTTGTTATTTTAAACCCTATACTTTAAGAAATCTACAGGGAGTACATTGAAAACATTATTAGTCAGAGTTATAGAGGATTAACAAATTCTCCCAGAGCTGTCTTGGCAACTAACTCTCCGTCCTCGGCTACCAGTTTCCCCCTGAGAAAAGTCTTGATTGCCTTTCCCTTTACTGCTCTCCCTTCGTATATTGAATAATCAGAAATGGAGTTCAGGTTATTGGTTGAAAGTACCCATTCTCGGTTGGGATCAACAATGTTAATGTCAGCATCGGCACCGGGGCTCAATACCCCTTTCTTGGGATAGATACCCCAGATTCTGGCAGCATTCTCCGAGGTTAGCTTAACAAATTGCTCTATTGTTATTCTTCCCTTATTAACACCCTCGGTCATAATCAGTGGCAGCAAGGCACCTATACCGGCTACACCAGGAATCCCTCCCCAGACACCGGCTTCTTCCTTATCGCTCCGCTGCCTGACACAATGATCAGAACCAATAGTATCAAACATCCCATCAGATATAGCCTGCCACAGACAATTAATATCAGCTTCATCTCTCAGTGGCGGAGCCATCTTAGCTAATACTCCCAGCGGAGTATTCCTGGTAAGTGTCAAATAATGCGGGCAGGTCTCAGCATATATCTTAGCCCCCAAGCGTCTTAAGTATTTAATTACATCCACCGTCTCCTTGGCACTTACATGAACAATGTATAACGGGCACCCCGTTTCAAGGCTCATCATACCCAGGCTAAATACATGTATCGCCTCACAGATTGACGGTCTCGATTCTGTCCAAGCAAGAAAATCAGTCCTTCCCTGTGCCTTAAGCCGCTGGGTAATAACAGAGATTATGTCTGGCTGCTCACAGTGTGCCTGAATCAATACCGGCGGACCATATTTCGCCAGTATTTCCATAGCCTTGTAGGTATAGCCAAGGCTAATGGCATGCCTACCCGATCTCTTTGCCTCCTCCTCACCATAGCCTAACAATAATTTACCAGATGTAATGCCCTCTTTTACAAGAACCGGAATTTCTTCAAGGTGGAGAGCATTAATCATATAAGCGTGGAATTTAAAATCAACAAAAGAATTTTGCTTACCTATCTCTTTACACTCTCGGTAGACAGGCACACGAGGTCCCAGAGGATCACCAAATCCGACAAAACCCATCATGGTAGTAATACCGGACACAACAGCACTAATGGACTCCGTACGGAATTCACCTATCGCCCCTTCTTTCTTGGGTCCACCAATGTGAATATGCGGATCAATAAGTCCCGGTAAGACATAGCATCCTTTGGCATTTACCTCAAGTTTGGCTCCCGGTAATGATTTATCAGATCCCACTTGTAATATCCTCTCGCCCCTCACTGCCAAACCACCCCTTATCACCCCCTGAGGAGTTACCACCAAACCATTACTGATAACTATATCTTCCATAGTATTCCTACCTTATTGCCCTTACTTATTCTCCAGTACCTGCTTTTACCAACAAGCCGTTGCAACTTAATTTTACACCTCACACTTATGTAAAATGTGCAGGTCATCTGGCATACAATTTAGAGAGTACAAAACCCGCATAACGTATTGTCCGCAAGGCATCCCAAATAAGCTAAGACCCTGCTTTCCTGTTACACCGATAAAACGAGGAACATAACCGTTGATATCAACTCCAGCCTTAAATAAAACTAGCATAACACCACCACCTTACCCAATCCTCATCGTAAAAGCCGATATCATTTGCCTCTCTTCTACAAAAGAGGCTGTTCCCTACCTAGTTCTCTCAACCGCCTGCTTTATTGTCCTTTTAACCAATACCTGGCTAACATGTGCTCGGTATCCAGCAGTCGAGCGAGCATCAGTTATCGGCGCAATATCTTCAATCACTTTTTCTGCCGCTTCTTCAATAACTGCATCTGTAATTTTCTTACCTTTTATCGCCTGCTCCACTTTCTTAGCCCTGACCGCCCTATCGGCCACAGCACCAAGCACCACCCTGATATCATCACATATCCCACCATTCGCTGTAATCTTTACGGCACAATTTACCTTAGCCAAATCTGTGGAACTCCTGGTTAATTTAACAAAAGCGGTACCGTATTGCCCTGTTGGCACGGGTAGTACTATTTCGGTTAGAATCTCATGGTCCAATACGTTCTGCCCCGCCCCGGTAAAGAAATCTTCCAGCAACACTTTCCTTTCACCCTCAACACCAATCAGCTTTAGCTCCGCACCAAACGTCATTAACGAGGGTACTGTATCAGCACTGGGTGAACTCCGGCAGATATTGCCACCAATTGTTGCCATATTTCTAATCTGCGGTGTGGCAAAAACCGCTACCGCCTCATGAAGTGAAAAACACTTCTTCTTAATGAGGTCGTTTGCCAGTATGGCAGTTATTTTCGTCAGAGCACCAATTCTTAGTTCCTTGCCTTCCTCTCGAATATAATCTAAGCCGTCTATTTTCTTTATACTAACAATACACTCCGGTGTAAGCGTCCTGAGCTTCATCAGCGATAATAGGTCAGTACCACCGGCCAGCACTTTTACACCCCCATCATGGACCTTAAGAATCGATACTGCTTCCCCCACTGTTGTTGGTGATAAATACTTAAACCCTTTAATTCTTTTGGTAATAACCAGACTCATTTATTAGCCTCCTTAAGTAAAGCTTCCAAAGCTGTTTCGGTAGTCATTGGGGACTTTTTTCAACCGGCTTATATCTATGCTCTTTATTCTGGCATGTGCATGGGGGGCTGCCTAGAATCTTAACAAAGAGCTCAGCCTTCATATCATCGACATACTC
>CAZNEL010000052.1:0-11940 GCA_964572285.1 uncultured Dehalococcoidales bacterium
AAAGGAAGCCACGCTTTTTCTTCGGCATGGGCGGCATTATCCTGATGATCTTGGGATTCATCGCCGGTATCAAAGTGCTGCAGACATTATCTGACACCGGTGTGATGCTGGTGGGCACTGCCCTGATTTCGGCGCTGCTGTTTATAGTTGGTATCTTCAGTATCTTTACCGGCCTCATACTTCATGTCGTCGTCAAGAGAAGAGAGTAAAGTACACAAGCCGAAACACAATCAATGCCTGTGGAATCCCAAAGAAGCAAGTAGTTGTGTCAACTATGCCCTATCTGGTCGGGGTGAGAGGACTCGAACCTCCGGCCTCAGCGTCCCAAACGCTGCGCGCTAACCACCTGCGCTACACCCCGTGTGCCGAAAGTATAGCCCAGCGCCTACCGTGAGGTCAAGTTAAGGATTCCCCAGCAGCCTTCTCCTTAAGCTTGTCGTAGTCTTCCGTTACCTTCTGCTGTATCTTCTTTATTGCATCCTCAGACAGGTGACGAAATCTCCCTTGGAGCTTCAGGTAATCGGTAACTGGTCTAAGCTTAAGTAAATCAAGGCTTAGCTTGTATTTGCCATTTTCCACTTCATATAGCGGGAATATTCCTGTTTGTACTGCCAGGCGACCGATATCGATAGTTAGTTCGGTAGGGCATCTCCAACCAGTGGGACAAACGGACAAAACATGAAGATAGGACGGACCATTAGTTGCTACTGCCTTTGACACCTTGGTCATCAAATCAAAGGGATAGCTGGGGCAGGCGGTGGCTACATAGGGTATATCGTGCGCTGCAGCAATGGCTGGCATATTCTTTTTCCAGGTGACTTGCCCGATGCTTGCCTTACCCGCTGGAGAGGTAGTCGTGGAGGCACCATAAGGAGTGGCTGATGACCTTTGAATACCGGTGTTCATATAAGCCTCATTGTCAAAGCAAATATAAATAAAATTATGACCTCGTTCTAATGCTCCCGATAATGCTTGGAGCCCAATATCACTAGTACCACCATCACCAGCCATAGCTACTACCTTCGTATCAGGTAGCAGCTTTATTTTTTTCCTATTAAGTGCTTTCAGACCAGCTTCGACGCCAGAAGCTACGGCAGCGGTGTTCTCAAACAGGGTATGAATCCAAGGAACGCGCCACGCGGTACAAGGCAATTGCGACGAAACCACTTCCATGCAACCGGTGCCATTAACGATTATCACGTTACTTCCCAGCGCTTTACAGGCCAGCCTCACCGCCAGCGCCTCACCACAACCAATGCATGCCCGGTGGCCAGGGACAAAATACTCTTCTTCAGTTAGTAATCTGTCTATTGATCTGGGAGTATAAACAGTATGTGCCGTCATTATTCCCTCACCCCGAATATTTCAAATTCTTGGCTGCTCCCTGTCTCCGAGATTTCAATGCCCCTCTTAACTATTTCCTCAAAGCCGGCAACGGAGATATCTCTTCCCCCGAGACCACCAACGAAGCCGATTACCTTCGGTTTCTTCTCTTGCTGGTACAGGGCAGCCCTGATCTCAGAACAAACCGGTCCTCCGGGCCCACCAAAGGAAAGGGCTCTATCAAGTACAATGACAACCTCAGCATTCTTAACTGCCTGGCGGATTTCATTGAAGGGGAAAGGACGCCACAGACGGAGTTTTAATAACCCAACATCCTTACCCTCATTTTTCATCTTATCAACAGCTACCATAGCTGTCTCACTAAAACTCCCCATAGTAAGTAGCAGTACCCGGCAGCCATCACAGCGGTATTTTTCTACCGGGGAGTAATTTCGTCCGAAGGTATTCCCAAATTCATTCCAGACCTCGAGAACCACGTCCTTGGCTGCCCGCAGGTTTATCTCTTGTGCCCACTTGGTTTCCGTATATATAGACGGGGGACCAAATCCTCCCATCGCCACCGGCTTACTAGGATCTAGAGGTAAGGGGTAATCATTGGGCGGAATAAATCGATCAACCTCTTCTTGTTCAGGAAAAGTTATCGGTTCAATCATATGTGTTAGATGAAACCCGTCAAGGTGAATCATTACCGGGAGCAAAACCCTTCGGTCTTCGGCGATACGAAAGGCACACAGGGTGTTGTCAACGACCTCTTGTCCATTTTCGGTGAATATTTGAATCCAGCCGGTATCGCGAACTGCCATAACATCTGAGTGGTCACCCCAGATGCTTATTGGTGCCGATAAAGCCCGGTTGGCTACCGCCATCACTATTGGTAGCCGCATAGATGAGGCAACGTACAGCACCTCATGCATCAGCTCTAACCCCTGACCGGCGGTAGCGGTAAAGGTTCTAGCACCGGCAGCTGCTGACCCGAGGCAAGCACTCATTGCTGAGTGCTCAGATTCAACCGGAACAAACTCAGCGTTTAATTCACCATTAGCTACTAGTTCGGCTAAGTGCTCGACAATATGAGTTTGTGGAGTTATGGGATAAGCAGCGACAACATCAGCATTGGCTAATTTGACTGCTTCACTGATAGCTATTGATACCTCTATTCCTACCCTTGTTGCCATTATCCCGCTTCCTCTACCATCGTTATGACTCCTGCCGGGCACTCTTTAGCGCAAATGCCACATCCTTTGCAATAATACATATCAGCTTCAAAATATCCCTCAGCGTTTTGCTTAATGCATCCCTCAGGGCAATATATGTAACAGGCACCACATTTTATGCACTTCTTGAACTCATAGGTTGGTTTTTGAGACCGCCAGTCACCAGTTCTATATTGGCTGGCATTCCCCGGCTCGGTTACTATGAAACCGATTTCCAGGTCTTTCCAGGTTGGCGCAGCTTCTTGTTTTGCCAATTGGCCTACTCCTTCACCGCCGTCTCTTCATAGGCTTTATTCATAGCATTGATATTTCGGTCGGCCAAACGACCAAATCTTTGCTTTACCGGTTCAACCAGGGATTCTATACCAACCACTCCGGTAGCCTTTATCAGGGCACCAACCATGGTGGTATTAGTAATAGGAACTCCCAACATCTCCCGGGCAATCCTGGTAGCATCAATTATAGCTAGTCGCCACTTGATGCCGAATTCAGCTCGGATTTCCTCGGCTGATTGTGTAGTGTTAACTATGAACGTGCCACCATCTTTAAGGCCTGAGGTAACATCAATAATGCGAAGTAGACCAGCGTCAAGAACTACTACCACATCGGGTTCAGTTACTTCGGCCCTTATCCGGATAGGTTCATTTTTGCTTACTCGCACAAAGGCCAATACTGGTGCTCCCCTCCTTTCCGCGCCAAAGCTAGGAAAGGCTTGAGCATACTTGCCCTCACTTATCGCTGCCCGTGCTAATAGTTCAGCAGAGGTAACCGCTCCCTGACCACCCCGCCCATGCCATCTAATCTCAGTAAGTTGATTGGTACCAATCACACTAATCTCCTCTTCATCTTCCTAAAAACGCCCCTGGAGCGACTCGAACGCTCGCACCCAGCTTCGGAGGCTGGTACTCTATCCACCTGAGTTACAGGGGCTAATGGCTACATGATACTACTTAACAGGCAATTTCACAAAACACTATCTATGTCCCAGTGACGGTACGAACATTAATGACTGCTTACTTGCTTGTAAGATCTTGCCGGTTACACTGCCGTGAGACCAAAACTCAAAACCGGAGTGCCCATGACTTGACATGGCGATTAAGCTGGGAATTGTTTCAGACGCCAGCCTGGTTATTTCCCGGGCGCTATCGCCAACCCGAACTTCAGACCTTACAGCAGCTTTTGTCCCGATAAATTTAGAGCTTATCTCATCTAAATACGTTTGGGCGTTTGTTTTCGCCGAGTTTATATCCCGGTCCTTGTAAGGAATATAGTCCAGCCCACCAATGGTATGAACGTGTTTGCCGGGCTCAACTACCTGTAGTAGGGTAACCTCACATTTCAGTTTCTTGGCTAGCTCTGTCACATAGGGCAGCACGGTTGCGCCTCTCTCTGAGCCATCCAACGGTATTAGAACATGGTTAAATAACCCTGCCTTAGCTGGCCCATCTGTCATCTCTTTGGCTCTAACGACGATTAACGGAATGCCTACCCTCTGAAGTACTTTGTTAGCCGTGCCGCCCAGTGACCAGGGTGCAATGCCAGAGCGGCCGTGCGACGAGATAGCAATCAGGCTAACGCTATTTTTCTCGGCGTAGTTAAGGATTTGTTCAGCGGCTTTGCCAGACAAGACAACAGTCTTGACATTGGCAGCCGAGCCCGTCAGTCTTTTTCTCAGCTGCTCAGCTTCATTATTTATGTATAGCTGGCATGCTTGTCCATATTCACTTTCCTCTGGCTCACAAACCTCGACTAAAACTACTTCAGAACCAAACGTCTTAGCCAGCTCCACTACCATCGGAAAAACCTGCTCGGCTAGCTTAGAACCATCTAGCGGTACCAATATTCTTTCATACATTGTTCTACCCCCACCTAGATAATAGGCCGTTAATAATGAACCCCACCATCACTTGCCTATCAGCACTCTGATTAAGCGTATCTTAGAATTAGGTATCCCCAGCAGACGGCAACCACTATAATCATAGCTGGCAGAGCATATTTGAGGAACTTCCCCCAGCTAATAGGGTAGCCCTCCCGCTCAGCAATGGCTGTTCCTACTACATTAGCTGATGCACCAATAGGCGTGGCATTTCCACCAATATCAGTACCCAGAGCTAAAGTCCAGGCTAATGTGTGCAGGTCTAAACCTGCCGTCTTGGAGAGATTAGCAATGACGGGAACCATAGTAGCAGCGAAGGGAATATTATCGATTATAGCTGAGGCAAAGGCTGATACCCAGAGGATAATCGGTATCACCAGGATAAGATTGCCTCCTGATATCTCACCGATGTACTCAGCTACTATTCTCAACACACCGGTTTCCTCCATTCCTCCTACGCAGATAAATAAGCCGATGAAGAAAAGTAAAGTGCGCCAATCTACCCTTTGGAGGATGCTTGTAGCTACTTTAGCACCGGCAATCAAAGTGAGAGAAGCGGCAATGACGCCGATTGCAGCTACTGACAGGCCGGTTTCAGCATGGGTAACCAGTAAAATCACGACCAGGATAAAAATACCTGTGTTTATCTTGAAAAGTCGAGGATTAATAATGGCCTCTTTGGGCTCAGGATAATGGTTAAGAGTCAATTCGCCCTGAGAGGATTTGAGGGTTTTGCGAAAGACCAGATAGAAGAAGCCTAAGGTTAGCAGCATTCCTATCCAAGCAATGGGGCCGGTGTTAACCGCAAAGTCAGCGAAGGTATAGCCAAAAGCGGTACCAATGATGATATTAGGTGGGTCGCCGCACATTGTGGCAGCGCCACCGCAATTGGCAGCAAAAATCTCGGCTATTATTATTGGCACCGGGTCAAACTTGAGTAAGCGAGCCAGCTCAATGGTGACTGAAGTCAAGAATAATAACACGGTAATGCTGTCAATAAACATAGAGAGAAAGCCGGAGAGCAACATAAAGGCAACTAGTATCGGCACAACTTTGTAGTTAACTATTCTGGCTACATACAGACATAACCAGCGGAAGAAGCCAACTTCGCCCAGCCCCTCCACCATAGTCATCATACCGCCAATAAAGATGATGGTCTGCCAGTTTACCCCCTGGGACTCTATGTGTTCCTGCCCTGGCACCCAGAACCTGAACTGGCCGAGTTGCCCAAGGTTTAAAACATTGGCTACTGCCTCTGTACTGCGTAGGGTAATAAGAAAAACTACCCCTATAGTAAGGGCAGCGCCAATAAGAGCCGGGATATAACGATGTACCTTGCCACTTATGATAGCGGCAAACATAATCGCGAAAACAATAATGGCAAGGAGCTGACTTATTTCCATAATTTACTTAATTCAGAAAACAGCCAAAAACCACACTATTATAACACAAGTTTTTTAAGCAAACAAAGGGGGGTCTCTTCCAATACAAGATGAGTCTGAGAAGTTCAAACAACTTATAGATTATGATATAATTCGGAAAAGGAGGCAAGGACTTTTCGCTTTTTCTTGTAGATGAATGGGGTTCAGGAGGTGGCTGGTTCAAATCCAGTCGCCCTGACCAGAGATAGAAAAATCGGTGGCTTGGCTACCTGAGTTACTATATCTACACAGCCTGGACTAAGTCAGCAATGTTTTTCCATCATAAGGAGGATAAAGAGAAGTGGAGCTTCAAATAACCCTGGAGGGGGCAGCGAAAAACCTGGGGGCCTTCTACTTCGGGGTAGCTGACCTCTCTCTGACTCGGGGAGGCTCTTTAACACCTTATGAAGAGAGGCTTGCTTCAGAGTACCCCTTAGCCATATCCATAGGAGTACCCCTTTCCTCGGAAGTAGTGGACAGAATGGGGGTTCAGGATGATATTCTTGCACTCCAAAACTACTGGTTCCACGTCTACAGGGTGATAAGCCCTTTGATAGACCACATAACTTCACGTCTAACCTTTATCATTATGCAGGAGGGATATCGGGCTCTCCCCATTCCTTGTACTCAGACCCTAGATGTGGATAATTACCGTGGCCTCTTCTCTAACAAGTTGGCAGCAAGCTTGGCGGGGTTGGGGTGGGTAGGTAAAAGTTGCCTCCTTATCACCCCGGACCGGGGGCCGCGAGTAAGGTGGGGAACCATTCTCACCGATGCCCCGCTTCATCCGGGAAAACCGGTAGAGGTAAGGTGTGGAGAATGTGTTTTATGCGTGGAGGCTTGCCCGGCAGGCGCCTTCACAGGTAAGAACTTCGAACCCTCTGATCCCCGGGAGGTAAGGATGCAAGCCGGGCGATGTAATAAATTCCTTGATGAACGTGAGCGGAGTATTGGTTACAGTGTCTGCGGGAAGTGCGTGTATATCTGTCCGTGGGGTAAGCCTCAGCCCCCGGGGAACTGACGGGTGCTGGTGATATTTAGCATAGTTCAAAAAGAAAAGCGTTAATTATCACCAGGGACCAAGTTGCTACTCTGTCAGTTAGACAGTTTCTTATAGAATACAAACAACTCCGAAGCTCTTTACCGACGCTGTGGGGTTTGTTGGTGAAACCCCGAGTGTTAGAGAAGCCACATAAATTGTGTTCAAGAATAGAGCAGTGCTATAATAATACCGGAAGAACTTAGGCTCAGGCGATTATTTTTGAATACTACAAAGGAGGGTAAGCTATGGCTGTAAAGACAGTAGAGCAGTATTACGATTCACTGAAGGACCTGCATCCAACCGCTTATATTCTCGGAGAGAAGGTTGAAAATGTTCACGAACACCCGTTAATCAAGCATATGATAGCTGGAGTGGCGGAGACCTATGCTTTGGCTAATGACCCTGAGGGTAGAAAGCATCTGGTAGCCGAGTCCAAGCTGGCTGGCGAAGAGGTCAGTCGCTTTGTAAAGTTCTATGAAAGCCGGGATGACTTGCTGGCAAAGGTCAGGATGTTAAAGTTTTTGGCTCAGAGAATCGGCACCTGTTTTATGCGTTGTACCGGTATGGATGCTATCAATGCTGTCGGGATAGAAACCTACAACTGTGACCAGAAATATGGCACCAATTACTGGGAAAGACTGCGCAATTTTGTCAAGCATATGCAGAAGAATGACTTTGTTGTCTTTAGCGGTGTCACCGATGTTAAGGGTGACCGCTCACTCCGCCCCTCACAACAAAAAGACCCTGACATGTACCTGCATGTGGTGGATAAGAATAATGATGGCATTGTGGTTAGAGGCGCCAAGATACACCAGACAGGCTCCCTCTGTGCCCATTGGGGGCTGGTTGTACCCACTAGAGAAATGCGTGAGGCAGATAAAGACTACGCCGTCTGCTTTGCTATGCCGATGGATGCTGAGGGCGTCATTCATGTCTATGGCCGGGGCACTCTGGAAGCTAGGGAACTTCAGGATTGCGACCTTGGTAATGTCCGATACAGTAAGTTTGCCCCCATGGTGATTTTCCAGGACGTCTTTGTGCCCTGGGAGCGAGTGTTCCTGTGTGGCGAATATGAGTTTGCCGGTGATATGGTAAGGAACTTCGGTAATTTCCATCGCCATTCGCACGGTGGCTGTAAGTGTGGTGTGGGTGATGTTCTTATTGGTGCTGCTGCCGCTGCTGCCGACTACAACGGTTTACCGAAGGTATCACATATTAATAACAAGTTAGCCGAGATGCTTAAGACTACTGAGGCAATCTACGGTTGCTCAATAGCCGCTTCAGTGGAGGCTGAGCCGACCGCATCAGGTATCTACATGGTTGAGCCGGTACTATCGAACACCTCTAAACTCTACGAAGGTAAGGAGTTGGCTGAAGTAATTCGGATGATGATTGAGATTGCTGGTGGCATGGTAGCCGATATACCCTCAATTAAAGACTTTGAAAACCCGGAAATTGGCCCGTTACTGCATAAGTACCTCAAGGGTGCTGAGGGCGTATCCACGGAAGACAGGGTGCGCCTCTTCAGGTTGATAGAAAAGCTCGCCTTTGAAAGTAGAGACATCGTCTCCAACATTCACGGCGCTGGCTCGCCAGAAACGCATCGGATGACTATCCTGCGAAACGCAGATATTGAGTCGAAGAAGAAACTGGCTAAAAAGCTGGCCGGCATCAAAGAAGAGTAAAAGAGTTTCCAGGCAAAACTATATAAGAGCTGGGTTAATGAGCTTTAAGGTAGTCATGACTGCCAGGGTCCTTGCTCGCCGAGATGTAGAGGCATATCAAGAGAAACTCGGCGTTGATTTCCAGACTGTCCCGTGTCAAACGGAAGATGAAATTATAGCGGCTGCTCAGGATGCCGATGTTGTCATAACACTGATGCAGCCCTTTTCCAGAAGAGTAATAGAGGGGTTGAGTCGCTGTAGGTTGATTTTCAATGCCGGTACCGGGTTTGAGACCATAGATGTGTCGGCGGCTACTGAGTTTGGTATCTGTGTCGTCTCTCCTGGAAACTATAGCGTGGATGAAGTTTCTGACCATGCCATGGCACTTCTCCTCGCTTGTGCTAGAAAGATTACCCGATTAGATAGAGCAGTTAGAGCCGGGAAATGGAATTCCTTCGAGAAACGAGAAATACGAGGGAAAGTGTTACCACCAGTTTTCCAGTTGAAGAGACAAACACTAGGGTTGATTGGCTTTGGCAAGATTAGCCAAGCTATTGTTCCTAAAGCAAAAGGTTTCGGGTTATGGGTTATCGCTTTTGACCCATACCTTCCGCCGGACGTATTTGAACAGACGGAGGTAGAATCGGTAACATTTGACCACTTGCTTGAGACATCAGATTTCGTCTTGATTCAAGCCTCCTACTCTCCGCAGGCAAGGCACATGATAGGGATGGGGCAGTTCCGCAAGATGAAACCGACTGCCTATATTATCAATACTGCTCGTGGTTTATTTATTGATAAGGCGGCATTATATACTGCTCTCTCCGAGGGCTATATAGCCGGTGCCGGGCTAGATGTAGTGGAGGCGGAGCCAGAGGGTGTCTGTCCTGACCACCTCTTGCTTACATTAGAAAATGTGATTATCACTGCTCACTCAGCTTACTATTCGGAGCAATCCACGGCTAATTATAAACAGCGAACATATGATGCAGTGGCTAGCATGGTGAATGGGAAGTGGCCTGATTGGCTTATTAACCCAGAAGTGAAAGAGAATTTCCGTAAGAGGTGGCAACAACCTTAAAGAAGCTAAACCTCACAATCTGGTAGGTACACCGAGGTCAGATAGCTACTCTAAAGGTATCCTCAGGAATCAGGCTCTGTTTGATTATCTTCTTTCCCTATTACATTCTAATGCAGCACTACCTACCTTGACCAAGTTCAGGGCTACATTACGCACATACTGGTTTTTCTATGGTTCAGTGGTATTGACATTCTTATGAGTAAGCAATAAACTGAAGTACTAATATAGCATAACCTAATACACGAAGGTGCTTTACATTACAGTTAGGAAGAAGGGGAGATAAGTAATGATAAAAGTTATTGTAGGGCACAAAGTGAAGCAAGATGCGGATATACAGCCCACATTGCTAAAGCTTAGATCGCATGCCATGCAGTATCCAGGCTATGTGGGCGCTGAGAATCTCCTTGGCGAGAAAGATAATTCTATTGTTGTCCTAATAAGCACTTGGGAGAAAATTGAGGATTGGAGAACATGGGAGAAATCAAGGGTAAGGGCGGGGATATACCGACAGGCCGAGACACTCTTGGAAGAAGAGCCCAAAGTAACGATATATAGGATAATGCCAGTACAGAGGTGGAACTAGGCTATCTGGTGCCGGCAATATGTATCTCTTAACTCAACTTGGACATAACTTTGTCTCACGAACACTTGCTTAAGTCAAGAGAGAGTTTGATGATGAGTGTTATCATTTGCCCCACCTCAGCAGAAACCTACACTGTTATTCAAATACCCCTTCGTTCAACAATTCCGTAAATTCTTCGGCTGATAGCTTTAAGATTTCACAGCATACGTACTCGTTATGTTCGCCCATACGTGGGGAGGGCATTTTAAGTTTTCGGGGGGACTTGGGAAGCTGAAAGGCTTGGGACTCCAGTAAATGTCTACCTATTACGGGATGGTCTACTTCCCAAAAATAACCACGATGTTTTAGCTGGGGGTCATTGTAGAGGTCCTCTGATTTTTGTACTACCCCGGCAGGCACTCCAGATTCCTGTAGCTTATACATAGCTCCTTCCGCTGTCAAAGTGATAGTCCACTCCGATATTAGCTTATCAAGTTTATCTTCGTTATTCTTTCTCTTCAGAAATGTAGAGAACCTGGCTTCCCTTGACCACTCTGGATTGCCCATGGCACTGCATAGACCATTCCATTGTGTCTCACTGAAGACAGCGATGGCACACCAATTGTCATCACCCCGGCAAGCATAAACGCCATGAGGAGCAGCAAAGGGGTGGTAATTACCCTTCCGCACTGCTATTCGTCCGTTAACCTGATAATCCATAAGGACCGGTGACAGGAGATGAAGCCCTGATTCGTACTGTGATAGGTCAATATACATTCCTTTACCGGTACGGCGGCGATGAAGAAGGGCAGCAATGATGGCAACGGCTCCGAAACGAGCCGCCGGACAATCTGTATAGCCGCCATAAAGAACACACGGGTCGCGGTCTTCCCAACCGGTAAGATAGTTAAAACCAGCATAGGAAGTAAGCTGCACGCCTGTACCAGGCATAGTTGCCAGCGGTCCTATTTGCCCAAACTGGCTGGAAGAGAGCATGATTATGTCCGACTTTACTTTCTTGACCTCTTCATAGGAAAGTCCCCACCTTTGCATTACTCCGGGAGCAAAGTTTTCTACCACCATGTCGGCCCAGGAGATTAATTTTTTGATTAGTCCTAGAGAGCGGGGATGTTTCAGGTTAAGGCTGAGGCCATACTTGTTGCAGTGATAGTTTACCCAATAGACAGAACTATCAATACCGGGCTTGCCATCTTTAAACGGTGGCCCAGCACGGATGATATCAACATGAGACGCGCTCTCGACATGAATCACTGTGGCACCGTGGTCAGCCAGATACTTTACCGTCCACGGAGCAGCAATAGCCCAGCTAAAATCCAAGACCTTAAGCCCGCTAAAAACCTCTGTCCTCATAGCTATATAATCCCTATTTCATTGAGTTTTGTCATCTCTTCCTTGGATAGCCCGAGCTCCCCTAGGTAAACTTCTTCATTATGCTCCCCGATAAGAGGGGGGTGTCTCTTCTTTATCGCTAGCTTCTCAGATAGGATAAAGGGCAAGTGGGGATAAATGACTTGCTGTCCCAGTTCGGGATGCTCCAAATCTTCCCAGAAGTCTCTCTCTTTCAATTGCTGGTCGGCAGCAATATCAGCCACTGTCTGGACTGGATAAAGGGTCATCTTCCTTTTGGCAGCTTCTCGGAAGAGCTCTTCTTTGGTATGGGCTAGAAAGAATCTCCCCAAATATTCGCTAAATCTATTGAACAGTTCCTCAGTAGC
>CAZNEL010000053.1:0-11909 GCA_964572285.1 uncultured Dehalococcoidales bacterium
AGTTTGAGGAGCGGCTCAAGGCGGTGATGGATGAGATTCGGCAGGCGCAGGGCGAAGTAATACTATTTATTGATGAGATTCATACTGTAGTTGGTGCTGGAGCGGCGGAGGGGGCTATTGATGCCAGCAATATGCTTAAGCCGGCACTGGCTCGCGGAGAGTTACAGTGTATCGGTGCGACGACCTCGGATGAATATCGCAAGTTTATCGAGAAAGATAAGGCTTTGGAGCGGCGGTTGCAGCCGGTGTTCGTTGGTGAACCTAGCATTGAGGCTACGGTTGACATGTTGCGTGGATTGCGACCCCGCTATGAGGCACACCACAAGGTTGAGATAAGTGACTCTGCTTTGGAAGCAGCAGCCAGGTTTAGCCAGCGCTATATTTCTGACCGTTTTTTGCCGGATAAGGCGATTGATCTTATTGATGAGGCCGCTAGTAAAATTAGGATTGATACTCAGAGTGCGCCGCCGGAGGTTAAAGCCCTGGAGCAAAAGCTCAAGCACTTGATTAATGAAGAAGAGGCAGCTTCACAACGGCAGGAGTATGAGCGTGCTGTCCAGCTTAAGAGTGAGCGATTGCGTCTGGAAGATGAGTATAATCAGGCTAAAAGCCAGTGGCTTCAGCAAGAGAAGATTGGCGAGATAGTTAATGAGGAGAATATTGCCCAGCTAATCTCCCAGTGGACGGGCATCCCGGTTTCCCAGATGTTGGAAGGTGAGGCCGAGAAGCTGTTGCAAATGGAGGAGCGGATTCACGAGCGCCTGATAAATCAGGAAGAAGCAGTAACCGCTATTTCTGAGGCTATTCGGAGGAGCCGTTCTGGCCTCAAGGACCCGAGGCGCCCTATTGGCAGTTTCATGTTCCTGGGACCCACCGGTGTTGGCAAGACAGAGCTGGCTCGTAGCCTGGCCTGGTTTCTCTTTGATGATGAGAACGCGATGGTACGTCTGGATATGTCCGAGTATCAGGAGAAACACACCGTATCACGCCTTATTGGAGCCCCTCCGGGCTATGTTGGTTATGAGGAGGGAGGTCAGCTCACCGAAGCAGTGAGGCGGCGTCCCTACCGGGTGATATTACTGGATGAGGTTGAGAAAGCACATCCGGAGGTGTTTAATAGCCTGCTGCAAATTCTTGATGATGGGCGATTAACCGATGGCCATGGGCGAACCGTAGATTTTAAGAATGCAGTGGTCATTATGACTAGTAATGCCGGCGTGGAGTTCATCAAGCGTGATATGGCGATAGGTTTTACGCCCCAAAAGGACGAAGCCGAAACCCGAAAGCAGAGCTATGAACAGATGAAGGGAAAAATTATGGATGCGGTGAAAAAGACCTTTCGTCCGGAGTTTCTTAACCGCGTCGATGAGGTAATAGTTTTCCATGAGCTCACCGAGGAGCAACTCCGCAGTATTGTTGATTTGATGATTAAAGATTTACAGAAACGTCTGACTGACCGTAAACTGGAAGTAGAACTAACCGAGAAAGCTAAACTATGGCTGGTTAAAGAAGGGTTTGACCCGGTGTATGGAGCACGGCCACTGAGGCGGGCTATCGAACGCTATGTGGAGAATCCCTTATCAACCAAACTACTGCGAGGCGAGTTTAGCCCGGGTGATACCATTGTAGTGGACTGTGGGAAAGACGGTTTGATATTTAATCCGAAGAAACGTAAGGTAGCTGCGTAGCCCGGTAATTTTCCTGGAGAAGGGGGTGGCTCGAAATAAGCTTAAAGGTAAAATATATTCTGCTAACTAGCCTGGTTTTGGTATTAACCATTGGGCTTTGTTTTGCCATAATTTACTACTGGGATTATATCGAGCACCTTCAGAATTATGGGTATTTAGGCGCTTTCTTTTTTGGCTTTATTGCAGGCAGCAGTTTACCGCTGCCGCTTCCTTATCTGGTAGTGACCTTCACCCTTGGTGGGATATTGAATCCAGCCCTGGTTGGCGTTGCCTCCGGGCTTGGTGCCGGAATAGGAGGGACACTGGTTTACTTATTTGGTCGTGGGGGGCGCAGCTTATTCCCTAAACTGGGTCTTCTCTTTCCTGATACAGAGCAAACTCCATCTCCTCGAATGGCTCGATTCCTTGAGTGGGCTCACTTCAGAGGCTCGCTAGTTGTCTTTGTAATGTCGGCCATGCTCAACCCGGTGTTTGCGCCTATGGCTATTGCTCTGGGAGCAATACGTTTCCGCCTGGCGAAATTTTTCCTCTGGTGCTCAGCAGGCAATATTGTTAAGAGCTTACTTATTTCCTATTGTGGATACTTTGGTTTGGGGTCTTTGCTTCGCTGGTTAGGAGCACTCTGATGCTGGAGGAGGTAGAGTCCATCCATGAAAATGGAGAGGCTGGCTTATTTATTATTTGGCAATAATATCATCATTGGGCCTCACATAAGGAAGCAGCTCAGCTTTCTGAAAGAAATTGTCCCGACCACTTTTCTGCGGAGACAGATGGATGATTTGGGCTGTGGTGATGGTAAGGTAACCGTGTTGCTGAAGGAAATTTTTTTACCGGAAAAAGTCCGGGGCTTTGATGTTGATCCTGGCTTGGTTAGACGAGCCAGAAAGAGAGAGATTGAAGCTGAGGTTCGAAACTTGGATGAGGACATGCCCAGCGGGGATTTGGCTGTAATGTGGGGGGTTTTACACCATTTGAAAAATAGGGCAGATTGCCTTAGTAAAATAAAAGAAAAATATCCCCTGATTTTTATCAGGGAGCCATTGAGGAATAATATTATTAAGGGATTGGAGCTGGGGCACCCACTAATGAAGGGCGAGATTGAACACTTGATTGAAACACATTTACCTGAATCACGGATATTTTATCATGGCAATAGCATTTTTATATTTTATTCATCACCGGAGTATGTTACACGTTAAATAAGAAGGTGATTATATCGCCCTCTTGTACTATATAATTCTTGCCTTCTAACCGGAGGAGCCCCTTCTTGCGAGCTTCAGCCAGGCTACCGCATTTTACGAGGTCGTGGTAGGTGATTACTTCTGCTCGGATAAAACCCCTCTCTATGTCAGAGTGGATTTTACCAGCGGCTTTAACAGCACTGGTACCATTTTGAATAGGCCAGACTTTGATTTCATTTGACACAGTGGTAAAAAACGAGATTATTCCCAGTAGCTCATAGACTGATTTAGTAATACGGTCAAACCCGGATTCAGTTAGGCCGAAGCCAATCCGGAGTTCCTCAGCAGCGCTGTTCTCTAACTCGCCAAGCTCCATTTCCAGCTTGCCGCATACGGTAGTAACCCCACAGTTTGGTCGTGCATACTTGGCTTTTAATTCCGCTTCTAAAGGCATTGCTTCAGATAGTTGTTCTTCCCCAATATTGACCACGATTAGTAGTGGCTTGGCAGTGAGGAACTGGTAGTTTGTAATCATCCTGGCTTCATCTGTAGTGAGCTTCAGCTCCCGGATAGGTATGTCCTTATCTAAGTCAGCCCGGAACTTCATGAGCATCTCTTGCTCTCGGAGGAGACTCTGACGCTCGGGTTGCTTGGCTCCTTTTAGGGATATTTCTATTCTCTTCAGCCTTCTTTCAATAATGGTTAGGTCGGAAAAAGTGAGTTCTAAATCCATGGTAGCAATATCCCGAGCTACATCCAGGCTACCTTCAAGATGGGGTATTTCTTCATCAGTAAAAGCTCGGCCTACATTAATAAGAGCGTCTACCTGGCTAAGCTGGTTCAGGAGCTGACCACTGATAGCCTCATCCTTAACCAAATCCTTGACGGAAGCGCTTACATCAATATACCTTATCTCAGCTGGCACTACACGCTTAGGTTTAAGCATGTCGGCTAATGTTTGGAGACGGGGCTCTGGAACCCTCGCTATGCCAATATGTGGGGCTAAATCTCTTGCAGCATGACTCCCGGTATCAACCTTACCTCTGGTCAAACCATTGAAAATGGTTGTCCTACCGCTTTGGGACAGCCCTATGATGCTAATATCCACACTCATTGGTCTAACCGCATGCCTTCTTCTATTAGCTTAGGATACCTAGGTCAAGGTAGGATATTTACCGTACTCGTGGATTGCCTTTACCATCTCTACATAATTCTCTGGCTTCACCGCAGAATGAATCGAGTTGCTGGACATACAGATAAATCCTCCACCCCGGGCAGCCTGCCTTATGCATCTCTTTACATCCTCGCGCACTTCTTCTAAGGTGCCCCAGGTAAGGACGTAGGCGCAATCAACATTTCCTATTAGGCAAACCCTGTGACCATACTCTTCCTTCACTTTCCCAAGGTCCATCCCGGCTAATGGGTCAATTGGGTTGAGGCCATGAATACCAGTGTCAACGATTAAATCAATGATGGGGTTGATATTTCCGTCCGTGTGCTTCGCGGTATAGGCTCCTCGTCTCTTCGCTTCGTCAACTAGCGTCTTGAACACAGGGATAACATGCTTAATAAAATATTCTCGAGACAACATGGGCCATTTGGTGTGGGCATAATCCCCTTGAATGAAAATTACCTCGGCACCAACTTCAATGCAATTTCTGATATACCTGAGATAATAGTCACGTATGAGCCCAGATAGACGGTCTACGAAATCTGGGTTTCTGACAAAATCCATAAAGTGTTCAGTTGCTCCTCGCACCTCATTGGCTACGCGGAAGGGGTCGGGAAACAAAACAGTAATTGCCCTCTGTCCCTTATACTTCTTTGCCAGTCTCGCCAGTTCCTCATACCTCCATGACTCGTCAGGATCAGGAGGCCTCCAGGTATCGAGGTCCTTCTCCGACTTTATGGCTGGTTCTACAGGATAGGCGTTAACGTCTCCCATATCCTGTTTAATAATACCCCATTGGTCTCGGAAATACTTCCCTCCTTTTAAAATCTCGGCCCGGTAACCTGGCTGGTCCTCCTCGTCCATAAGGACTGCATCCCAGTCAAAATACTCGATAGCTTCGTCGTACGAAGCCCCGGGAAGTATTGCTTCTATCACTTTGCGGTCAAGGGTTAACTCAAAGTGTGGCACCCTATCTGGTTCCTGAAGCTTGAGTGCCATAAAAATCCTGTCTGCTCCCGTTAGGGTCTTCATCTCTTACCTCCTGTATTACCCTCCATGAGATTGTCAAGCAATTTTAAAGAAAACATGGATTACTGCACCAAAGCCTTGAACTTTTTTACAGCATCAGACGCATCTGTAGCGTAACAATCAGCGCCAATCTGCTCAGCGTAGCGTTGTGTCACCACAGGGCCACCAATCGCTACTTTGACCTTATCCCTCAACCCAGAAGCTTTCAAAGCTGCTATCGTTCGTTCCTGGTTGGACATTGTTGATGTGAGTAATGCCGATAGCCCCAGAATTTGGAAGTCATTCTCCTTCACTGCGGTGCAGAATGCTTCAGGAGCTACATCAACACCAAGGTCGGTTACATCCCACCCATTTGACTCTAACATCATGATGACAATGTTCTTCCCCATATCGTGAACATCACCTTGAACTGTCCCTATCACCACCTTATTGGCGTGGTGTCTAACCCCCTCTTTTTTGAGCAGCAATGGTCTCACTAATCTCAAGACTGTCTTCGCTGCTTCTCCCGACATTAGTAACTCAGGTAGAAAAATCTCCCCTTTCTCAAACTGCTCGCCAACCACTTGCATCGCAGCCGCTAGGCCATTATTTAGTATTTCTGTAGCAGGTGTGCCTGCATCGATTGCCATCTTGGTCAGCTTCTCAGTCTTGGGGATATCCGCCTCCACGATACTATTCACAATCTCACAAAAGTCAATCATACATACCCTCCTTCTCCAAGGGTATCTTAGCTCAATATCTCACAAAAGTCAATCATACATACCCTCCTTCTCCAGGGGCATCTTAGCTCAATATCTCACAAAAGTTAATCATACATACCCTCCTTTTCCAGGGGCATCTTAGCTCATTTTGGACTGGAGGGGCTAATCGCTTGACTTCACTATTTCTCGAGCATGCTTGAGGGCGAGCTCTCTTTCGGCGCGAACTAAGCCGGTATTGGCGACCAAGTCCAACAAGGCAAGCAGTGCTTCATGGGTACCAAGGCTGCCAATCTGTTCAATGGCTTTAGTTCTTAAATTAGCGGTAAATTGTAGATCGGTGGCAATAGTAACTAGCTTGGTTAATTCACTCGACTTTTCTGCCATTTTCCCTCTCCTTATAGTTCTCGTTGATGCCAGACAAGTAAATATCGCTACTAATGCTTATTCTACTATTTATATTATCATTCTTCAATCGTTGGTGCTTGCTCTTGGCAGTATTCTCCTGGATGATTTCCAATGTCGTTATCACGATGGAAATGGCTATTACATTCTAGGACTATAGTCCTGGGGATAGTTAGCCCATTTGGGTGATTGTTTAACTAGGTAATTAAAGATAAGATTGAGTATACCTAAGTATTGTTGAGAGGTTCTCTAATACGTATGACAGTTACAATTAATGAGAAAACCTATAAGGGTGGGAACTTGAGGAGTCCTTGTTGACAAAAGGCATATTTAAGATATAAAATGGTCGTATGTCAACTAAACCTGACTCCGTGACGCAGAAATGGGTACTACTGATAAAATTAAAGGACGGCTTATCAAGGAAGTGGAAGACCTGCGCCATGTATTTGACCCCTTCTTCACCACTAAGGAAGTTGGCAAAGGGACTGGCCTGGGCTTAAGCATCTGTCACGGTATAATCACTGAACATAACGGCCGGATATATGCCGAAAGTGAACCGGGTAAAGGAGCCACTTTTGTTGTGGGGTTACCTATCACTAACTAATGTAGGAAGGGGGGATGGAGTGGGAAACTCTAGTTTCGGGGTCTGGTTTAAAGAAGACCTTTGTACCGGAGTATGAACCGATAGTCAGCCACATCTGTGAGAAGGCCAGAGAAGAATAGGAAATGACGAGCAAACAGGAAATGATACTGGTTGTTGATGACGAAGTGTTAATCAGGAAACTTCTTCATCAGAAGCTGTCAGTTGAGGGTTACCAATGCCAGGAAGCTGAAAGCGCTGTTCAGGCTCTGGATAAACTGCGAAATAGTACAATTGAACTGGTGATTCTAGACATCAAGATGCCAGGGAAATCAGGCGTGGAACTGCTTCCTGAAATTAGAGCTAGGCACCCAGATGTAGCCGTGATTATGGCTACTGCTATTGCCGATACCAATATTGCTATCCAGTGTATGAAGCAGGGAGCCTATGACTATATAACCAAGCCTTTCAATCTGGAGGAAGTTACCCTGAGTGTAGACCGAACTTTAGGAAAAAGAAGGCTGGAGCTTGAGAATCGAGATTACCAGCAACGCTTGGAGCAAAAGGTTGAAGCTCAGGCCAGGAGAATTCGTGCCTCATTTCTCAGTGCGGTAACTGCCTTGGTCTATGCCCTGGAAGCTAAGGACAGGTATACTAGTGGTCATTCGCAGCGGGTAGCCGATATGGCTGTGGATACAGTTAAGGAACTGGGTTTGCCACAGGATAGTATCGAGAAAATAAGGCTGGCTGGGCTAATACACGATATCGGTAAGATAGGAGTGAGAGAATCTATCCTGAGTAAACCATCAGGGCTCACTGAGGAAGAATTCCAGAATGTTAGGTGCCATCCTGAATTAGGAGAACATATCTTGACTCCTATTGTTGATGATGAGGAAATACTAATGATGGTTAGACATCACCACGAACGTTTTGATGGTACTGGTTATCCCGATGGGCTAAGATCTGAGAGTATACCACTGGGTGCCAGGATTCTAGCGGTAGTTGATACCTATGACGCAATGACATCGGAGCGCCCCTATAGGGAGGCAATGAATGTTGAAACTGCTTGTGCTGAGATTGAACAAGGTAAAGGTACTCAGTTTGACCCTAGGGTAGCCGGTGCCTTTTTAAGAACCAGAAAACTGGTGGAATCAGTTGTCTAACGTCAACATGATTAGAATAGAGGTAGTGTTATGGAATTGAATGAACTGCTCAAACTAATGGTTGATAAAGGAGCCTCGGATATACATCTCAGAGTGCCGAGTCCACCGGTGCTCCGCATTGATGGCCAGCTTATACCCCAGGAAGACTTACCAGTGCTTACTCCTCAAGACGTTAAAGCAGCATTTGATTATATTACTACTCCAGAACAGAGAAGCACCTTCTCTAGAGAATTAGAACTGGATTTCGCCTATAGCATTCCTGGTCTGGCTAGATTTCGGGTTAGTACCTTACAGCAGAGGGGCACCATTAGTCTTGCCTTTCGTTTGGTGCCAATCGAGATATTATCCATTAATGATTTAGGACTACCCCAAATCTGTAAGGATCTTATTCTAAAACCAAGAGGGCTAATGCTGGTGACCGGACCTACCGGCAGCGGTAAGTCTACCACTATGGCTGCTATGATTAATCACCTCAATGAGAACGATGCGCGGAATATCATTACTATTGAAGACCCTATTGAATACCTGCACCCTAACAAAAAATGCATTATTGCTCAACGAGACCTGGGAGATGATACCAAGTCTTTTGATATTGCCTTGATACATGCCCTGCGTCATGATCCAGATGTAATTGTAGTTGGAGAAATGCGTGACTTGCCGACGATATCTACAGCTATCAGAGCGGCAGAGACAGGGCACTTGGTGATGGGCACACTACATACTACCGATGCTTCACAGACTGTTGACCGTATAATTGATATATTTCCATCAGGGCATCAACAACAAATCAGGCTTCAGTTTTCTCAGGTGCTGGAGGCGGTATTATGTCAGACCCTCTTGCCCCGCGTGCGTGGAGGGCGAGTAGCTGCCTTTGAAATTATGCTCGCTAACTCTGCGGTGAGGAACCTCATACGTGAGGGGAAGACATACGAGCTACCAAATGTCATGAGGCTTAGCAGCAAGGATGGCATGCAGACTCTGGATCAAGCGCTGGTTGATCTAGTGAAAGGCAGAATAGTCACTCAAGAAGAAGCCATGATGAAAAGTAGCAACCCAGAACGATTGCAGAAATCACTGCAATTCGGATACGAGTTATCTAGAATCTAAAGCAGTTAAATACTAGCTGAAGGAGGCTGGTAAGGGAGAGACAAATGGAGAAGAAAAAGGTGCTCGTCGTTGATGATGAGGAGAATGTTAGGCTTTTGGTACAAAACATACTGGGTAAAGAGAATATTGTTCTGGAGGCAAATGATGGCGAGGCAGCAGTACAGATGGCTCGTAGCTACAACCCGGACTTTATCTTGATGGACATTATGATGCCAAACATGGATGGTTATACTGCTTGCTACGCCATTAAGAAGGACCCGGTTACCGAGGCAATTCCGGTAGTCATGCTCACTGCTCTCGGCCAGGACCTCAACATGAAACTTAGCCAGGAGATGGGTGCTGACGGATATATTACCAAGCCATTCAGCAAGGAGCTACTACGGGATACAGTTAATAGCTTTTTAACAGAGCCCAAATGAGGCTTGACGTTTCCTCGTGAAGATAAGTGTCTTGCATAGCGAGGGTTACTTACTTCTCACTTGAGGCACCGTCAAGTAGAAGGTGCTCCCCCTACCTGGTTCGCTCTCAAACCAGATTTTGCCTCCATGGTGCTGAATCACCGCCTTACAAATGGCTAGCCCAAGCCCTGTCCGCTGCGGGACATCTTTGTGCTCCGCCTTGTAGATTTCTACTAAAGGTTCAAAGATTCTATCTCTGATGCCAGTAGCAATGCCTATACCGGTATCGGAAACATAAACGCAGGCATCGTCCTCTTTATTAGTAATACCGACCTTGATGACTCCCTCTGCAGTAAATTTAATGGCATTATCTATGAGCCTGGTCATGACATCTTTTAGACCGTCGAAGTCCCCGTAAACAGGTAAGGACGCAGTATGGTTATCAACTGCTAGTGTTAGCCTCTTTTCGAGGGCTAACCCTTGCATGGCATCTGCTGCCTCGGTAACAATTTCTAACATGTCTACCTTAACTATATGCCATTCTACCTTGCCGTCTAACTGCCACAGATAAATGGTGTCGTTTACCAGGCGGCTCAGGTGTCGGGATTCGCTGTTTATTATCCTGGTGAATTCTTCCCGCTGTGATGTATCCTCATCTTTTCCGAGCAATAACTCGCTGAAGCCCATAATTGAAGTCAAGGGAGTACGTAAATTGTGAGAAACATTTGCCAGAAGACGAGTCTTACTTTCATTTGCCTTGTGGAGCGCTTCATATAGCCTCTCCAACTCCACTTTTTGTTTCAGCTCTCTTTCTTGAAACTTTAGCTTATTGGAAAGATTTCCACCGAGGAAGGCTACTAAACAGAGTGTCATGGCTTGAAATACCAGCCAGATGATGGCATCAGTAATTTCAGAGTAGGTTGTTGGGACAAACGTGGATGAAGCGGCAATTAGCCCAAACGATTCTAGCGATCTCATAGCACCGATCAGTATCATAGCCCAGATAATCATAAATGCGCTGAAAGTCAGATTTAGAAACAGGCTTACTCCTAGTACCTGAACCAAGTAGAGCAGAAAGAATATGCTCTTTAAACCACCGGTGAAGTAGACAAGAACAGTGATAGCAATCATGTCAGCCATGGTTGATACAATGGCTACAGCAAGGGGAAATCGCCATCTCCTGGTAAGGTAGTAGCTAACGGTATTAAGCATTAATGTTAGTAAAGTCACAATCTGGATGGGTGCCAGGTAGAATGTCATTCCCCTGGTAAAGTGGGCAACGATGACAAATAACCAAACACTTAATATAATCAGGTAGCGTGTTCGGATAGCCTGCAGGCATCTTTCGCGGTTTTCTATATCTCGTAACTCGGTAAAGAATTTATATTGAGTCATTGACTATCCTTTAACGTGCTTTAAAACCACTTAGCTGTCATTGTTATTCATAGTGATGCTGTCCTTAGTGTCCTCGCCAACTGTGATTAAGTAAAGTATTATACCCCTATCTAAATCATGCCCTACTCACTTTGTGGCGTCAAGTATTAGGGCTTGTACGAAAGAATTGGCACTTTCGTACAAGCTATTCTGCTAAGGCCTCATGTTTTAAATATCTAATCACATATCTACTCACTCAGGTTCACGAGTGGTCTCTTAGCTGGTATACCGGGGTGGCGGGGGTATTGCTGTGGTGTAGGTGAAACCTTGTCAATTATTATTAACCGGCGCTCATCGGTAAATTCTTCTAGATTGATTGCCTTCACCTCTCGCAACTTGCCGCCCATTAACTCAATTGCCTTGTCAGCTCGGCTTATTTCTGAGGTGATATCACCCTTTTTCTGGGCGATAAAGCTGCCACCGATAGTACAAAAAGGCAAGGTTAATTCAACCAAAGTATTTAACGGGGCAACCCCTCGGGAAAGTACGATGCTAAATTTCTCCCGATATTGAAGCAAATGGGCGATTTCCTCAGCCCGACCGGTTAGGATTTCAACATTAGACAGTTTTAAGCTGGTGCAAAGATGGTGCAGGAAGACGGTCTTTTTGGTGGTGGCTTCAAGCAACACCATCTTTACCTCAGGGAATAGAATTTTAAGGGGTAATCCCGGTAGGCCGGCACCGGTGCCGATATCAATAATGTGGAGGTCGGTAGTAGTTATCGGTGGCTTAAAAGCTAGAGTTATTGTTAGCGAATCAAGGAAGTGCTTTATCTGCACATTGTCGTAGCTGGTTATGGCGGTAAGGTTCATTCGCTGGTTCCAGTCTATCAGCTCTTGATAATAGAGATGAAACTGCTCAAGCTGCTTTAGGCTAAGCTTTAGCCCAATTTTTTTAGCTCCAGCGATAAGTTTTTCCATACTTAATCATAATTATATCACTTATATCATCACTACTGTCGGTGAAGGGAACTTTGGGGTAGGCGGTTGTTTGATTGATATGGTTAAGTAGCTAAGGTGAGTGTATAACATTGCATTTCGGGCAAGCTTGTGCTA
>CAZNEL010000054.1:0-5245 GCA_964572285.1 uncultured Dehalococcoidales bacterium
ATGCCTCAGCATTTTTTCATTGAGGGCAGCAATCGCGGCTTCACCTTCAGCCTTCGAAGCCATTTCAACAAAGCCGTAGCCGCGCAGCTGACCACTACCAATATATTTGTCGTTCATGATGATTACAGACATCACTTCCCCGAAGGCCATGAATTCTTGTCGCAGTTCCTCTTCAGTCACTTCTAGAGATAGGCTACCTATATAGATGTTCATGTTGACCCCTTTCCTCGGCAATGGGGTTATCCATGATCTACGCTTTGCCAACAGTCCTCTGGAGTATAGTATGTGTGTTAAGTAAAAATGAAGGAGAGGAAGTTTAATATCTTCCCTGTCTTCCTCCACCAAATCCGCCACTTCTACCTCCACCATAGGAGCCACCACTTCTATTGTCGGTACGAGGACGAGCTTCGTTGACCACAATAGTACGGTCTTTCAGTGTTTTCCCGTTCAGACCTGTGATGGCAGCTTCGGCTTCAGACTTTGATGCCATTTCAACAAAGGCAAATCCCTTGGGTCGCCCAGTATACTTGTCTGTTATTACGCTTACAGAAGTTACCTCTCCAAAAGCCACAAATTCTTGCCGCAAGTCTTCTTCAGTTGTCTCATACGATAAATTACCCACATATATTTTCATGTTTGATTTCCCTCCTTAGATTGTGTGATCTTTGTGGAAGTGGCATACACAGTCCAGGCGTACCTGTGATCTGTGTATGCCTTTAAGAGCAAACTAGCGGGATCTGCTCAGTCTGACTTTATTGTAGCAATCGCTACAATATACCGGCCGATCTTCGCGGGGCTGGAATGGAACCTGGGTAGCTTTTCCACACTCGGTGCATACCGCAGGAAACATTTCACGTTGGGGCCTGTAGGCATAGCTATCATTACTATAGCTGTTGCCACTGTTGCCGTTCTGCCGTGCTTTCCTTTCCTGGCGGCATGAGGGACAGCGCTTGGGCTCATTAGTATAGCCTCTGGAAGCAAACTGCTCTTGTTCCTCTGCGCTGAAGGTGAAGGTAGTCCCACAATCGGAACATGGGATCGACTTGTCCTGGAAACTCATTGGATGACCTCCTCTCTTCGGAATTTTAGTTTGAGTTTGGGTCATCCAACACTTAATATGAATTTAAGGGGGTTCTAAGAAGCTTGTACTAACCTAAACAGTAACTATTACATTGATTATACATCATAGCGGCCAATTTTGCAAATAAACAACCGGTAGTGCCAAGGTGGCTACTATCAGGGAGACATTACTAATACCGGGCCAAGCAGCCAACATGACGGGCGAGTTAAGCTTTGGTCGGGCACGGATTTTAATTAAATTTTTCATTTCAACTACACCTCTTCTTAATTAGGCCACTTTTTAACCGCCAGCTAATGGCTTCAAAACTACGTAAAATGGGAGGCAGCCACACCTCCTTTCGTAAATTCCTATCGGGTAACTAATCGGCAGTCTCGCCTTTCATTATCATAGAGTTTACACCATGCACCGCATGGAATAGACCTTTCGAGAGCTACATTTGTCCATCCTTGTAATCCACCCATTCCTGTAGCAGCAGACCAATAGTAAAAGGGCACAGGAGCTTAACCGATTTAACAATCTTTTCTATTTGTTTATCTAAACCTGCATCTAGGAGTCCCATATTTACTGTAGTCTCCCTATCGCCTCAATTTTTCGCAATCTATCTAACAATGGATGTTTCTCTTCATGTTTCTGGATAGCAAAGCGTTTCAATATATCTAGTTCTTTAGTTTCGGCTTTCTGCTTCCGATAAATTATTGCCAATTGTTCATAATACCATGGTGCAACTATCCAATTTTCGGCTTCCGCTTCTTCTTCAACAGCTCTAATTAACCGCAGGAGCAATGCCTCTGCTCTGTCTAATTTCCCTTGACGCTTTAATTCTTTAACTGACTCGACATATTCGGTATAATGCTTCCCATTGACTAGACCTGCTTTCACTTCAACCTCCTTATCACCTCACTTACCGGGGTTACCCCTTGCTAGCTACTGACAGGCTGGGGCAATAGAGATGTGGTGTTTTGAGAAAGCTACCTACCCATCTGGCCTCGCTGCCAATAGCTAGCCCCTGTTTAAGAATCTGGTAGACATTTCCTGAAACCATAGTATCCTTAACTCTACCTACTATTTTACCACTTTCTACTTTGTAGCCTAACAGAACATTACCGCTAAAATCGCCGCCCAGAATATTCCCCTGTGTCGCACCCATGAGCTGCTCGATAACCAGCCCTTCCTTCATATCCTGCACCATCTCATCAAAGGTGGTATCTCCTGATCCAATAACAAAGGCACTTGGGGAAGGAGTTGGTAGCCCGCCTCCTCTCCGGCCGTTACCGGTGCTGCGGGTATGAGCCATAGCAGCGGTCTGCAGGTCGTAAAGGAAATTGCTTACCTTCCCCCGTTCAATGAGTGGGGTACATTGGCTGGGTATACCCTCATCATCGGCGGGGCGGCTTCCCGGGCGATAGGCTATAGTAGGGTCATCCCACAAGAACAGTTTTTCATCAAAAACAACTTCACCAAGTTTATTTCCTATTGGTGATGCTCCTTCCAGAACCATCTTGCCATTAAAAGCCACTATCAATGGCGAGATGAGAGCGCTGGCTACCCCGTTCGGGGTAAACACTACCGGTAACTGCCGACTTGGTACCGAAGCCTGGTCTTTAGCTAATTCAAGCTGCTGAAGTACTATTTCGGTTATTGGTTTAGTCTCTAGCAGGGGATGGCACGAGCTCTGGCTTTCACCAACAAAGAGCATATCCGTACCATGAATCAGGGTCCCCCCGATGCCCACGTCAAAAATACTCTTACGGTAGCTTGCTTCCCCACCTCGCGAGTTTATGATACGGACTGATAAGATATCCCTGGTTACTTCAGCCTCACAAACAATATCCGGGGTATGGCTGGTAACCTGAGCTATCAGTTCCACGCCAAGCTCCACCATCTTTTCCAGAGGCACAGATTCTACATCAGGGTCGAATGTTTCAACATGAGAATGGGTAGTAATAGATGGGAACTCAAATTTGGCAGTCATACCAAACCTGGCTGTTTCTTCGGCCATGTTGACTAATTCATGGTTATCAGCTGATCCCGTAGCTGAGGCATATCCCACTCGGCCATCTTTGATAATACGCAATGCTACACTGCTGCTCTGCTTGCTTTGAATATTCTTTAGCCGATTAGCTTCGAATTGGACCGGGGTCTCTGCCGAGGAAATCATAAATACCTCGGCTTCCTCGGCCACCTTTTTAGCTTGAGTTAGAATAGCTTCCATTCAGGCGCCTCCCACAAGACACTGACGAATTCTAATATGCGGGCTACCATTTGATACCGGCAGGGGTGCTTGTTCCCCCTTACCGCAACCACCACCCTGATTCATGTCCAGATCGTTACCAATAGCATCTATATTGTTCAGGGTAGCAAATACATTGCCGGTAAGCACTACCGGCCTTACTAACCCGGCAATCTTACCGTTGCGTATCATATAGGCTTCACCAGCCGAGAAGGTGAACATCTCCATACTGGTAGTACCGCCATACCAGTTCTTAGCGTACACGCCTTCTTTAATATCGCTTATCATATCCTCAAAGGAGGCTGAGCTTGGTTCGATATACGTGTTAGTCATGCGGACAATCGGCGGATAACGGTAGTTAATAGCCCTAGCATTACCCGTAGGCTTCTCGTTCATCTTTGCTGCCGTTTCTCTAGAGTGTAGCCGTCCTACCAGAATTCCCTCGCGGATGAGGTAAGTTTTAGTCGCGGGCGTGCCTTCGTCATCGTACTTGTAGCTGCCGCGTAGCCCGGGCACAACGGCACTATCCACTATATTAAGCTCAGCATTACCAAATCTTCTGCCCAGAACCATAAGCTCACGCATGCGGTCATTCTCATAAATGAAGTCGGCTTCGGACAGGTGCCCAAAGGCTTCATGGACAAAGACCCCGGCCAGCACCGGGTCTAAGACTACAGTATATTCTCCTCCCTTTACTTTAGGTGCAGACAGTAGCTCTACCGCACGTTCAGACATTTGTTCTACCTGTTGATGAAGATTGCTTATTTGGCCGAAATCCCCACTGCTACCGGTGCTTAATCCCACCTGCTGTACCTCGCCATTTTTGGCTGCTACTGCAGTCAGGCGCAGAGTAATTCCCACCTTTTCCTGTTCGATATAGCTGCCCGATGAGTTGGCATAAATCACTTTCTTACGGCTATCACCATAACCAAGCACTGAAGTCTGCATCCCCGGGGTACGCCAGATAATCTCGTTATACTCATCAAGTAGCCGTTTTTTTTCTGCCAGCGGGATAGCTACCGGGTTTTTATCTATTTCTGCCGGCACTTTGTCAACTACCGACTCTACCTGAGCCAGCTGACTTTTCTCATTACCCACCAGCTGTGCTTGTTTTACTGCTAGCTCGACACCGCTCTTCAGCGTGTCGAGGTCATTAAAGCTAACGAAGCCCCAGCCACCTTTTACCAGGGCTCGTACATTGCCCCCGATAGCAGAACTTCTACCGATAGATTCTAATTCTTTTCCACGATAGGTAATGTGGCTTGACTGACCTTCTTCAAGATGAGCTTCTATATAATCGGCTCTATGACCCTTAAGTGCCTCAGTCAACCTATAACTAATGGTTTCAATATTCTTACTTGACATTTTTAACATCTTACCTCAAAAATATGTACTACTAAATATGGTACAACATCAGCCGTTAAATTATCAATAAGAAACGGGTGTATTATCTTGACGAAAGTTTACTTTAGGCTTAGACTGTAGGCAGGCTAACCGTTAGAAGGTGGCTAGGCTTCTTGGCGACTCGGTTTGTTTTGTACCGTCTTCGCCTACCGATTTAGTTCAGCCACTTTTAGGCAAAGAAATAAACTGCAGGGGTGAAAAATGAGTCAAAAGCTAGAGACAGCTAAAGAGCAAGCCCTGAAAAAAATGAAGGAGGAGAAAGTCAGGTTTGTACGGCTCTGGTTTACCGACATTCTTGGTTTTCTGAAAAGCTTTACCATCAATGCCAGTGAGCTGGAGGAGATCATGGCGGAGGGGAAGGGATTTGATGGTTCCTCTATAGAAGGATTTATGCGCATAGAAGAGAGTGATATGATGGCCCTGCCTGACCCCGCTACTCTCTGTGTGCTCCCTTGGATACCTCAAGAGAATGCTGTAGCTCAAATGTTTTGTGATGTTCTGCGGCCTGGCGGTGAGCCATTTGAAGGTGA
>CAZNEL010000054.1:5345-11521 GCA_964572285.1 uncultured Dehalococcoidales bacterium
GTGGTGAAACAGATAGCTTCGTCACAAGGTTTCTATGCTACCTTTATGCCCAAACCAGCCTTTGGTATAAACGGCAGCGGTATGCATGTACACCAATCACTTTTTAAGGGCAATCGTAACGCCTTCTTTGATGAGAAAGACCTCTATCATCTTTCCAAGCTCGCCCGACATTTTATCGCTGGCTTAATGCGGCATGCGCCAGAGATAACTGCCACTACCTGTCAGTGGGTGAATTCTTACAAGAGACTAGTTCCAGGTTATGAAGCCCCGGCTTATATCTCTTGGGGAACGAGGAATCGGTCTGCTCTGGTTCGAATTCCTGAGTACAGGCCAGGAAATGAAAATGCCACACGCATTGAGTTTCGCTCTCCCGATCCTGCCTGCAACCCATATCTAGCCTTCAGTGTTATGCTTGCAGCTGGACTCAGAGGGATAGAAGAAAAGCTTGAGCCCCCTGAGCCAGTGGAGGTAGATGTTTATCAGCTTTCAGAAGAGGAAAAACGGCAGATGGGTATTGGAACATTACCCGGAAGTCTGGGTGAGGCTATTGACCTCATGGAAAGAAGTGAGCTAGTGAGAGAGTGTCTCGGTGAGCACGTCTTTTACTCATTAATAAGGAACAAGAGAGCAGAATGGGATACTTACCGGTCTCAAGTAACAGAGTACGAGATAAAACGTTACTTGCCTATTTTATAGTTTTAAGTCCGGATTAGTTATTTTGGTTCTTGACAATTTGAAGTTTACGTGTAATTATTGACATTACAAGGTAAATAGGCTATTGTGGGTAATCAAAAAAAGGAGGTAGATGACTAATGCAAGCTTATTGTGTGAAATGCCGTGCTAAGAGAGAAATGAAGGACGCGAAAGCTATTACTATGAAAAACGGCAAACCGGCAACCCAGGGTGTGTGCCCCACATGTGGCACCAAGATGTTCCGTATTGGAAGTAAATAATAGCTTCCCGTTCCGGATACCTATCCAAGTGGAGAAATAAAGGTTCTGTCTAAACTTGTGGGCATATCCCCACAAGTTTAGACAGCAAAGCGGTGGGGGGTTAACTTTTACTCTTTTTGTCCGCTATGTTCTTGATAGCCTGCCTAGTCTGCTGACCATTGGCTTGAATAGCCTTCACTACTGCCTCAATATTAGCCATGGTCTGTTGACCATTCGTTTGAATAGCTTTAACGGTTGCTTCAATATCTTTCTCAATACACTGAACTCCAAGCTCCCTTTCTGCCTGAATCATCTTATTAGTAGATTCGGTAATAGCGCTAGCAGTTCTTTCACCAATTTTGGCTGTGCTGCGATTTGCGGCCCATATAGTGATAAAAGCTGCCATGATAGCAACAGCTATCGTGGCAAAGATGGCCCAACCATTCATGCTTCGCCTCCTTTATTATTATATTATACCTGTTCTAGATTTTGAAGTTTCCTTGAAGTTCATTGAGTAAAGCTTGCTACCCATCATTACGGGGGAGTGGCTTGCAACCCTATCCCGTATAGATGGCTCAACTCCTCTTTAATCGCCTCCTCAATTCCGTGGAGGCTTTCATAACTCCCCAGCAACTCTCCAATTGCTGGGGAGTTACCCCGTTCCTTAATCATGTCCCGATGAATGTCGGCCCAACGCTCAAGGATCTCAGCAGGGAATGAAGGTGGCGGTGCACCGGGTGGTAAAAAAAGTGGTGGAGAAGGAGTAGTTACCAGACGTCTATAGCCCAAGTAAAGTTCATACAAAATTGGGCTCTGTCGCCTGACTCGGTACAGCTTCTTGTCGGGTAGACCAAACTGGCCAGAGCTACGACGATACAAAAGGCAAAGATGATAGATGAGGTCGCCAAAGTGGGGAGTCAGCCTTGGAGTACCTAGCTTTGAGAAGACCTCCTTCAACTCAGTCTTATAGATTAATTGAAAAGTTCTATCGTTTGCTTCAGTATGAATTTGCCAGCGAATGTCAGTACACCTTGCTACATAGTTGCCACCCCGTTGCTTCCAGACTGTGAATTGCTCCTGTGCTGCCTCAGAAAGAGATGAAAGCAGCTTTTGGAATATCGTTTCCTCTTCAACCGGGCAAAAAAGTTCCATGGTACCGTTGGGCGAAACCACTACATTAACTTTACCCTCCGCAGCACCCCAGCTTTCCTTAATAACCTCAAGCATGGCGGTGTCATAGCCTGTATTCTCCCGGCTTACCCTAAAGATATCTTGCTTCAACGGAATGCTATGAGGCCCCGGGTTGCCAAAGTTATCGATTAGAATTGCTTCTGGGGCTGGAACGGCGAGCTGAGCCTTAAACCGGACTTGTGCTTCTTTAAGCTGTCTTTGCTCCTCCTTCCGTAATGCGTCTCTCCTGATCTTCCTAACCTCTCTCTGACTGATGTCCTGATTAGATGCTATGTACTTTACACTGTAGCGCTGATTTAGCTTGTCGAGTACTTCGGCTTTCTTCTGTTCAGTTACTTTTTTGCCCCGTTTTCCCATTATTACCCCCTGTTAGGAATTTTTGAAAAATTGGTGGGATTTCCCCTTTTACCCCCTTGACAGGTTCATTTGTGCCGCTGCCCAGGTTCATTTGTATCACTTTGTTCCGCCCCCACACTGGCGTTTGTGCCAGTTTGTTCCACCCCCATTTGATAGAATTAATTATAGAGGATTACCAAAGGCGTTGTAAAGAGAATAATTAGTCATAGGTAGAAAGTACCAAATTGGGAATCAAAATGAGTGTAATACCAATAGGGGACCGAAAGTTAATGCCGATGGGTGATGGCGGCCTGGTGGTAAACGTGCCCAGGATCTGGGCTCGTTTCCATCAACTAAAAATTGGCGACAAGGTCGAGGTAGAGATGGACAGCAACGGCGACCTGCGCATCCGTCCGAAAGAAGTCCCTCAGGAAGATACCGGCGATGAAGGGTAACTCAAACTCAAAAGTCGTAGTCACCTGGCGACCGGTCACTGGGAAGCCATCGTCCGCTTGGCGGCGGCTATGGAGTAAACTCCTGGCTAACAGGAGACAGAAGCCGGCTGGCACTGGTCAAGATGCTGGAGAAAAGGGTAGCGGAAATGATGGTGCGACACCCTGAGGGCACAACAGCAAATGAATAAATCCGGGAGGTCTAGATGACTACAGAAGCGCAAACCCAGGGACTAGGTGAATTTGGCCGACGGGAATTCACACTAGAGCACGATGGCACGATGGCTGTGTTCCTCTTCCACGAAGGGGAGCTGGTAGCTCGCTTCAGACAGACAGGAGCCAGCGAGAAAAGCATACAAAGAGAGTGCGCGCTCCACCTAGCCAGGAAACACGGCTGGGACGGCACTCTATGGAGCAGTAAGAAATAAAAGCCATGGGACGGGAGAAAACCAAGAGACACGAGCGAGCCATTAGTAGTGAGAAAACCATGGGATAAGAGCGAGCCACTGGTTCAGAGTAACCCAGAGGAAAGGAGCGGGCCAGCGGTCGAGAGTAACCCATAGAGCGAGAGCGAGCCAATATCAAGGAGGAACCCAGCAGAAAAGAGCGAGCCACTACTGATGAGAAACCCAAGAGCAGCGAGCGAGCCACCAATAGTGAGAAACCCACACCACGCGAGCGAGCCATTACTGATGAGAAACCCATGATGAGAGAGCGAGCCAACGGAAGGGAGAAACCCAGGCAATGAGAGCGAGCCAAAAAAGAAGAGAAAACCACGGTATAAGAGCGAGCCAAGAAACATGAGAAACCCATAAAAAAGGAGCGTAAAGATGAACCAAAACCCAGAAGAAAAACCCCTAAAGCCATTGTTGCCAACCTTGGTCGATGCCGCACTAGCCATTGAGAAACTTAGAGTAGAATCTGAGGTCCGTCAGTCCCATCTTGCTCGGCAACAAAGGCACGACCCCGAAACCGATGAGCTACACCGCCGGGCTAAAGACCTCGAGGATTACGTCGATGGCAGAGTTGCCGATTTAATTCAAAGCCACTCAGCTTATCCCTGGTTTAGTAAAGTGAAAGGCATAGGCAAAGAGAATATCGGCAAGGTAGTCGGGCTTATTGATATTGAAAGAGCGGAGCACATATCTAGCCTCTGGAAATTCGCCGGCTTCTCTGTTGAGAATGGCACAGCTCCCAAGCGAAAGAAAGGCGGCGGCAAATTGTCCTACAATAGTCAGTTGCGGTCTATGTGCTGGCGGCTGGGCTCCAGCCTCTTGAGGGCTACAGGCAAGTTCTACGAGTATTACCTCAGGGAGAAAGACAAGTACTACCAGAGGTACGGGAACCAAGGGGTTAATATTGTTCCGGCTACAAGCCTGCCTAAGGATAAGGACGGCAAGAGATACGAGCCGGAGGGCATGATAGCTGAAGGTCACGTGCACAATCAGGCGATGCGTAAAATGGTTAAGCTCTTTCTAGCCTGTTTGTGGCTGACCTGGCGAGAAGCTGAAGGATTGCCAGTTGCCAAACCTTATGCCATTGATCAGCTGGGGCACGATTCATATATAGCGCCCTGGGATATGGTCGATAGGTGAGCCATGATTAAAGAGAAACCCATGGAACAAGAGCGAGCCAGAGAGTGCGAGAAAACCAACGAAAAGGAGCGAGCCAATGAACTAGAGAAACCCACAAATCGGGAGCGAGCCATCTGCATTGAGAAACCCAGAGGAAATGAGCGAGCCATCGGTTGCGAGAAACCCAAGGAAAGAGAGCGGGCCACAAGCCACGAGAAAACCATAGGCGGGGAGCGAGCTAGAATGAGAAAGAGAACCTGCTCGAGGCGTTGCCATGAGGCACGCGGCACCAAATGTAGATGCGTGTGCCAGGGCTTCTACCACTCCACCGCCGGAGCTGCTAACCGAGAGGCGCTGGCCCAAGGCACTGAAGAAGAAGCCAAGGAGCTCCTGGAGCAGCACGGTTTCAAAGAGGGTGAGACACGGTACATTGAGCAGAGGGAATTACCGCTGGAGGTGGCTACAACGTTGCAGCCCAAGTCCGTTGAATATGTAGGGCAACTGGAGGGACCAACCATGCAAGCGAAATTAGATAAAGAGAAAATACAGGAGCTGCTCCGGAAGGCCGATAGCAAGTGGTTTGCCACTCACGGTGGGCAATATAAGTACGAGGAGCATTTGGAGTTTACCGCCGACTACATCGTCAAGCACTACAAGGTAGGAGATAGAAAATGACAGACCCAAGATTTCCAGATATGCCGAAGTATCAGCCGTGCCCCCAGTGCGGGAAGCAGTCAAGGCGGGATAGCAAGACCCTGGGTGGCGCCAATTATGTCTGCCGTAGGCATGGCAAGTTTTTCGTGAAAGCTCCAGCGCGAAGAAAGGAGGTAAAGCTATGAACTACAGCCTTATAAAACGAATAGACACAGAGGGGGAGGTGGCTATCAAGAAGTGGGGCGATGTTGACAGGACACCAGAAATTCTCCTCAATGCTGCCACCGAGGAACTTGGAGAGGTAGCTCACGCTATCAATCACAAAGAAGGTGTCGCTGTAATACAGCAGGAAATAGTAGAAGCGATGGGCGTATTAGCCAGGCTATATGAGATGGTGGAGCAGGAGCTATAGGAGGCTAAATGACTGAACTTGAAGGGTGTATCCTCTTTTGGAAGTCAAAGCTAGACCATGAACGATATTTAATGGACGTCTCTACCCAGACCATCATAGAGAGCACCATCAAATATCTTGAGGAATTAAAAAAAGCGAAAGGAGCTAACCATGGAAGTAAAGCAAGGTGAGATAACCGAGGAACAATGGGCGGAGATGAAGAAAATCGCCTATGAGAACGTGTGTGGAATTTGCGGGGCCGAGCTGCAGATACACACTAACGCTGAGAAAGGCACAATTGAGGTCGGCTGCCTGAATCGGGAGCACCACGGCTACATCGAGCGAACCACTTACACTCAAGAATTCAGGCGCGGTGAGGAGATCCACCCCGCCATCAGGGACAGGATAGAGAAGAAAATGATTCTCCCTGGGGGACAGCCGGTTGGAGTAGCCCTCGCCATGATCCAGACGCGCTTCCCGAGGGCCGACATGGATGAGCAATCGGCAGCTCTCTTTTTGTTTGATGCCATCCGCCTCGACCTTGACCCCTTGCTGGGGGAGATATTCCCAGTCTCCTTCAAAACAACGGCTAAGGATGGCACCAAGAAGATAGTAGTGCAACCCCTCATTAGTGAGGATGGCTGGC
>CAZNEL010000055.1:0-11425 GCA_964572285.1 uncultured Dehalococcoidales bacterium
CAATTTTATCACCAGGCACCGGCCGACAACACTGAGCTAAATGAGTAAGCAAATCCCCAACACCGAGCACGCGAATAGCCTTTTCCGGCACCTCGGAAGGGATAACCCCGGTTACCACTTTAGGTTGCTCCTGCTGAGCAGCTAGCTTTAGAGCAACCTGATGAACAGTAATGCCACCATAACCAATAGCCGTCAGAAAGTCATCAAGATTATCATACTTAAACAGCTTGGCCAGTTCCTCACGCTTACTGAGTTTCACCCCCAGACGCCGCAACTCCTTCTCCAAAAGCTCCCGACCCCGCTCAATATTTTCAGCCTGCTCCTGTTTCTTAAACCACTGTCGTATCTTCTCTCGGGCATGGGATGTCTTAATATAACCTAGGTGCGGATTTAGCCAATCCCGGCTTGGCCCCTTAGCCCCCTTAGCCGACATAATATCGACTACATCACCATTTTTTAGTTGGGAATTGAGTGGGATCAACTTACCGTTGACCTTAGCTCCGATACAGCGGTGACCCACCTCGGTGTGAACTCGATAAGCAAAGTCAAGCGGGGTAGAGCCCTTGGGTAAATCCTTTATCTCCCCTTTAGGGGTGTAGACAAAAACCTGGTCAATAAATATATCAGTTTTAACCGATTCTAAAAACTCTTCCGCCCCGGTGAACTCACGATGCCACTCAATTAACTGGCGTAGCCAAGCTATCCTCTCCTCAAAGTGAATATCCTTATTCTCGCCCTCCTTATAGCGCCAGTGAGCTGCTACCCCGTATTCAGCAACATGATGCATGTCTTTCGTCCGAATCTGGACCTCTAAAGGAGTGGTGCCCTGATACATTACCGCCGTGTGCAATGCCTGGTACCCATTAGGCTTGGGATTAGCAAGAAAATCATCAAACGCCTCGGGTATTGGACGCCACAAACTGTGGATAATGCCGACGGCACTATAGCAATCCGGCAGAGTATCTACCAGTACCCGCAGCGCAAGAAGGTCATATATGTCATCAAAGTGCTTGCCCTGAGCTGCATACTTATTCATTTTATGATATATACTGTAAATATGTTTCGGTCTACCTGATATCTCGGCGTGAAGACCAAGCCGGGCAAACTCAGCTTTCAAAACTTCGATTATCTGAGCGATGAAATCCTCTCGTTGTGTCCGACGGACAGCAACCAAGCTCACAATCTGGCGATACTTTCTTGGTTCCAGATAGCGGAAGGATAAATCTTCCAGTTGCCACTTCAGCTCCCATATCCCCAGTCGATGTGCTAAAGGAGTATATATTTCCAGAGTCTCCTGAGCAATACCACGGCGCTGTTCTGGCGACAGTGCGTCTAAAGTACGCATATTGTGCAACCGGTCAGCCAGCTTAATAAACACCACGCGAAGGTCTTCAGCCATGGCTACCAGCATCTTCCTCAGGTTCTCTGTCTGCTGTTGCCTGGCTGCTACTTCCTTACCCGGGGTCTGCCAGGAGACTCTGCCCAGCTTAGTAGTGCCTTCGACTAGCTTAGCTATGTCAGCACCAAACTCGGCTTCAATCTTCGAAACAGGTACCCCGCAGTTCTCGATGACATCGTGTAGTAAAGCGGCCGCCAGTGTGTTAGCATCCAGCTGGAGCTCGACCAGGGTCTGAGCCACCTGTAACGGGTGCTCTACATAGGGCTCACCTGATTTACGCACCTGCCCCTCATGTGCCTTCAAGGCAAAGTCGTAGGCACGCTCAATGACACTTAACTTCTCTGCAGGAAGATACTCTCTTGCCTTCAGGATCAGTTCCTTAAAACCCATCGCCCCTTTAACCTCTACGGACTATATGCTCAGTATAACGCAATAGCAGGTGCCCACGCAAAAACCGGGCTTAACTTTACAAATCTAACCCCAATACTGTATCCTAACTGGGAGTAAGGCGAGAGGGAACGAAGCGTGTATCGAGCACCAAGAGGAACATCAGATATCCTACCCCAGGACCAAGCCTACTGGCGCTACGTAGAGCAAAAGGTGGTGGATATCTGCCTGCTCTACGGCTACGAGCGACTTGATGTCCCAACCTTTGAGACCACCCAGCTTTTCGCGCGTAGCGTGGGTGAGGCCACCGACATTGTCACCAAGGAGATGTACACCTTTGCCGATAGAGGGGGCAACCAATTAACCCTGAGGCCAGAGGTCACAGCATCCGCCTGCCGGGCTTACCTGGAGCATGGCTGGCACAATCTACCACAGCCGGTGAAGCTATACTCTCTCGCCTCCGTCTTTAGATACGAAAGACCCCAAGCCGGGAGATACCGCGAGCACCACCAGTTTAATTACGAGGCTATTGGTGATGTTGACCCCATACTGGATGCCGAAGTCATCGATATGGCCTGGCAGTTCTATAAGTCGCTGAAACTCCAGAACCTGTCGCTCCAGCTAAATAGCATCGGTTGCAAGCAGTGCCGTCCACAGTATTTAGTCGCTCTTAAGGATTATTATGCCGGCTATGCCCGTGACCTGTGCTCGGACTGTACAAGCAGGCTAACCCGAAACCCGCTTCGCCTGCTTGATTGCAAACAACCTATGTGCCAACAAGTGGCTGACTCCGCTCCCAAGAGTCATCAATACCTCTGTCCTGAATGTACCGAACATTTCAGCCAGCTACAGAGCTACCTGGAGCTGCTGGAGCTACCTTTTGCATTAAACTACCGTCTGGTTCGAGGACTAGACTACTACACCAAGACAGTGTTCGAAGTTCAAACCGCAGAAGAGGGCGCCCAGAGTACCCTTGGTGGTGGGGGGCGCTACGATGACCTGATTGAGGAATTGGGTGGTAAACCTACGCCAAGCATTGGTTTAGCCACCGGGCTAGAACGAATAGTACTCAATCTCAAGAAACAGAACATCCCCATCCCACCTCTGCCCCGACCACAGGTTTTCATCGCCTACATTGGCGATGAAGCTAGGGATAAGGCAACCGGGCTAACCTCCTCGCTGAGGCGAGCTGGTATTCCCGTAATAGAAGCTACGGGCAGCAAGAGCCTAAAGGCTCAACTAAGACAGGCTAATAACCTCGGTGCATTGCAGACAGTTATTATAGGCGAGGAGGAGGTTAAGACGGGCACGGTGATACTGCGAGATATGACCACCTCCCAGCAGCAAACTGTCCCCCTCACCCGGCTAGAAGGTAAACTACGATAACTAACCCCAGCTTCACTTTATAGCTAAATCCTGCTATAATACTATTAATGAGTGTTTCATCAGGGCTTGAAATTATCGGTAACCAGTTAGCTTTACCTTTTATTAATAAGCCACTCCAGTTTCCCCGCCACCATTCAACAACAACTATTGTTTCGTACGCTTACTAAAAACCAGGGAGTAAAGATTAATCATGATACAGGACACGTCTTCCACACCAGCACAACCGAATAATGAATATACCGCCGAGGATATCCAGGTTCTGGGTGGGCGAGAAGCAGTCCGCCGCCGACCCGGTATGTATATTGGTAGCACTGACCAGCGGGGGCTGCACCACCTCGTCTACGAAATCGTTTACAACTGCATTGATGAAGCCATGGCCGGCTGTTGTAGCCGGATAGTAGTCACCCTACTAGAAGATGATGCTGTCAGGGTTGAGGATAACGGACGGGGCATCCCGGTAGATATCCACCCGGCTACCGGCTTATCAGCTGTAGAGACAGTAATGACTACCCTCCATGCCGGAGCCAAATTTGGTGGTAAGACCTACCAGGTGTCAGGGGGGTTACATGGGGTAGGTGCCTCTGTAGTCAATGCTCTTTCTTCCTGGCTGAGGGTTAATGTTAGGCGTGATGGCCACTTATACCAACAGGAATACTGCCAGGGTATACCTCAGGGAAAATTAACCGTGGTTGACCAAGCCTGTGATACTGGTACTACCATCACCTTCCGTGCCGATGAGGAGATATTCGGTAAAGCTAACTATAATTTCAATACTCTAAGCGAACGCTTGCGGGAGATGGCTTACCTTAACAAGGCGCTTGAAATATGTTTTAGGGATGAGAGAGGGGATTGTGAAAAGACCTTCTACTTTGAGGGTGGAATTACTGGCTTTGTTCGCCACCTTAACCGAAACCGGCTCGTCCGCCACCCCAAACCTATTTACATCTATAAACTGTTAGACAGTACCATAATTGAAGTAGCCCTGCAGTACAATGATGGCTTTGCCGAATCTATCTTCGGTTTTGCTAACTGTGTCAACACCATAGATGGCGGCACCCATCTTACCGGATTCCGTTCAGCGCTCACCCGGGTATTTAATGACTATGCCCACAAAAATAAATTTCTCAAAGATGACGAACCCAACCTGACGGGCGACGACGTCAGGGAAGGGCTAACGGCTATTATTAGTGTCAAGCTAGCCGAACCGCAGTTTGAGGGGCAGACTAAATCTAAGCTGGGGAATCAAGAGGTCAAAAGTCTGGTGGAAAGCGCGGTCGGCGAGGGGCTAGCTCTCTACCTTGAAGAGCACCCCGATGACGCGAAAAGGATTTTAGACAAGTGCCTTACCGCCGCCAAAGCTAGAGAAGCTGCCCGAAAGGCTCGTGACCTGATTATCAAGAAAAGCAGTCTGGAGACTGCTACCCTGCCGGGTAAGCTGGCTGATTGCTCAGAGAAAGACCCGTCTCTCTGTGAACTATACCTGGTGGAAGGAGACTCGGCCGGTGGCTCCGCCAAGCAAGGAAGAAACCGCCGCTTCCAGGCTATCCTGCCCCTACGGGGCAAAATACTTAACGTGGAAAAGGCTCCCGCAGATAAAATTTTAGCTCATGAAGAAATCCGGGCTATCATTACTGCCTTGGGAGCTGGTTTTGACAATGAATTTGACATATCCCGGCTACGCTATCATCGTATCATCCTGATGACAGATGCTGATGTTGATGGCTCTCACATCCGCACTCTACTGCTGACCTTCTTCTTCCGACACATGGTAGAGCTAATTAACCAGGGGCACATGTTTATTGCCCAGCCCCCCCTCTACCGCATTAAAGCATCCAAGCAGGAACACTGGATCTACTCCGACCAAGAAAAAGAGGAGCTACTTAAAACGCTAAAGGAAGCTAAGAAAGTAGATGTCCAGCGTTATAAGGGTCTGGGGGAGATGAGTGCCGAGCAGTTGTGGGAGACGACCATGAATCCAGCTACCCGCACCCTCTTGACGGTAGGCATAGACGACGCCACCAAAGCTGACCAAATCTTTCATGTACTAATGGGCGGAGAGGTTCCACCCCGTAAAGCCTTTATCCAGGCCCACGCCAAGAGCGTGAAAAACCTGGATGTTTAAGGTACAACCTTAACCCGGTTTTATAGTCCCTCCACTGTTTTGGGTATACAATCCGTGCTGCCTGATATACCGCTCTACTGGTTCGGGGACGAGGTGGTGAATTGATAGCCCACGAGCAACCCGCTGTCTGATTTCTGAGGAGCTAATCTCTATCTGCGGCGTATTCAGCAGGATTACACTTTGAGACAAACCAGAGATAGCCGCTGCCAATGTCTTCAGTGCGGGATGTGGATAGCCTACCCTGGGGACAGCCACCAAGCGGCACATTTTAACCAGTCGAGATGGCTCGTGCCACTGCGGCAACTGTATTAAATTATCCCAACCCAGAATGAAAAATAGCTTATCCCCCACCCCCATTTGCCCCGTAAGCTCAGCAATGGTGTCCACTGTATAGGAAGGGCCGGCCCGCTCTATTTCCATAGTAGACAACTTAAACGCAGGCTCATCTGCAATAGCGAGACGAACCATCTGGACACGTTGCTCGGCAGATGAAATACAATTATTCGCTTTAAGCCACGGCTCCCTGGCCGGCATGAAAAGAACCTCAGCCAAATCTAGCTGGCTTCTTGTTTCCTCAGCTACAATGAGGTGCCCCATGTGAATTGGGTCAAAAGTACCCCCAAGTACCCCAATATTCATGCTTTTACCACTCCCATTCTAAGTCTCCACAACGAACTCTATCACCAGGTTTAATCCCGGCCTTCTCTAATCTTTTACTAGCCCCAGACCGAGCCAGATGCTGCCTGAGGTGTTGTTGCGCTTCACGACTAGTCATATCCATCCTGGTTACGATGCGCTCTAGCCCGGGTACCTCCACAACAAAGGTATCTCCCTCCTTACGGACATGCGCACCGGCACTCTGAGGCTGCGGTCGAAAGATTTTCTTCACGACTTTCATGTCGGTTACGTGTCTAGAAGATGTTGTCTGTAGCAGCCTCCCCGTTTCCTGCATCAGTTCACCAATACCCTCCCCGGTTGCTGCCGATATAAAAAATACAGCAGTGCCAACTGTTGAGAAGGCATCCTTTATCCTGGTCACCTGTTGCCGCACTTGAGGCAAATCAATTTTATTGATCGCCACCAACTGGGGTTTATGCGCCAGAACAGAATCAAACAGGATCAGTTCAGTATTGATACGGGTCATATCCTCTACCGGAGACTCTGAGCTGCCGTCTATTAAGTGGATTATGGTTTTGGTACGCATACTATGTTGCAGAAAATCGTGCCCCAACCCCCGACCGAGGTGAGCGCCATCAATCAGTCCTGGTATCTCAGCCAAGACTATGCTTTGCTTTTCAACCTCAACCACTCCTAAAACAGGTTCACGAGTAGTGAAGGGATAATCAGCAATTTTAGGTCTAGCAGCTGAAGCTGCCGTCAGTAAGGTTGACTTACCAACATTGGGATAGCCAATAATGCCAACATCAGCAATAAGCCGCATCTCCAATATGATGGCCTTTTCCTCTCCAGCGCTCCCCTTCTGAGCAACCTTTGGGGTCTGATTTGTCGATGAAGCAAAGTGCATATTACCCAGTCCCCCCTCTCCCCCTTTAGCTACCACTGCTTGCTGACCAGCATGCTCCAAATCATCAAGGAGGGTATTACCACCTATTTCTGTCTTTGACAAGAGGAGAGTCCCAATCGGTACGCTTAGGACCAACTTTTCTCCTCCCTTACCATGCTGCCGTTTACTCCTACCAGCTTCGCCGGTTCCTGCCCGGTAAAATCTCTTTTGCTTAAACGCCCGCAGGTTGGTAATTGTTGCGTCAGCCCTGATTACCACATCCCCACCATTGCCACCATCCCCACCATTGGGTCCACCAAAGGACACAAATTTCTCCCGGCGGAAGCTAACTATCCCATCTCCCCCATCGCCAGCTTTAACCATTATCTCGACCTTATCAAACACTCTCTAAACTCCACATCATCACTTAAAAACTTCGTTAATAATATAGTATACTAGTAACATAACTTATACTATATTCTTATAGAAGATATTAATAATAATTATAATACTAGGGAGTAGCTAAAAGCTATGTAACTTCTGGCGGGAAGAATGTTTGAAAGCTGAAAACCTATCTGACAGGTCGGCAGAGTTACCCAAAACTTTTAAGGCTTACTAAAAAAGTACCAAAAAGGGCGGGTTAGTTATGCAAACCCCGGGCTTTAAATAGGTTAACTTATCGAAATGTATTATAGGCTTCCTTTTATCCCGTCACCATATAATACATTTCTATTTCTTCCTTTGGGGATAGATTTGGTTTGAAATGTCATAAATTTTCCTTTGTAGATAAGGACTGGCTTCAATACCACCGGCTACTTTTTCACAAGCATGGCTGACCGTTGAAGGATTTTTCCCCCCTAGCGCTTGGCCGGTCTCTGCCAGTGATGCTTTGGTAGCCTGACGGATCAGGTACATGGCAACCTGCCGGGCCAGGGCGGTCTCCTTATCTTTTTTCCGCCCCCTGAGGTCTAAAGGCGTTAGCTGGAAGTTGCTCGCTACCGCTTCTACTACGAGATCAGGTGTTAAGGCCATCGTCTTGGGCTGCTTATTGGCTATGTCCTCATGGGCGCGTGCAGCCAGTTCAATAGTAAATGGGGCTCTGGTTAGCGAGGCATAGGCGATAACCCGGTTAAGACAACCTTCTAATTCTCTGATGGTTTGGCAAGCCCGCTGCGCCATAAATTCAAGTACGTCTACGGGTATGTCTACAGCCTTTTGTTTAGCTTTGACTTGTAATATAGCCAGGCGCGTTTCGGGGTTGGGCGGTTGCATATCAGCAATGAGCCCCCATTCGAGGCGCGACCGTAGCGGGTTATGCAAGAGGGGCAGGGCCTGGGGGAGGCACTTACAGGTAAGCACTATCTGGCGATTAGCGTTATAGAGTGCGTCAAAGGTATGGCAAAAACTTTCCTCGGTTTGCGCCTTCCCGCTGATGAAGGAGAAATCATCAATAAGGAGCAGGTTCACACTTCTATACTTCCTACGGAATTCCTCGGTAGTTCTCTCCCGAATAGCGCAGATGAAATCATTGGTAAATTGCTCGGCGCTGACGTAGAGTACCCGGTCATTGCCGGCTTGGGCTAGATGCCCAATGGCGTGTAGCAAATGTGTCTTACCTAAGCCCGTATTCCCATATATGAAGAGTGGATTATAGCTATGGCCCGGGTTTTGAACTATCCCCAGTGCTGCGGTATAGGCTAGCCGATTACAGTTGCCCACAACAAAAGATTCAAAGGTGTATTTAGGGTTGAAGCTGGAGAGACTGGTTTGCCGGGCAGTCACGAGTGCTCCACAGGTGCCAAGGTTACCTGCCGGATTTTCATAATTGCCGTCTACCTGGAAAACGACGCTCAGATTTTGACGGGTGATGCCGATGAGCGTTTTTTCGATTAGGGAACGCTGGTTCTGGTCTAAATATTCAGCGACAAAGGCGTTAGGTACCCCAATCATGAATTGGTTATTCTGAAAACTCAAGCCAACCGTTTTGCCCAGCCAAGTCTTATAGTGTGGCTTGTTGACTTGAAGTTGTAACTCACCTAAGGCAGCTTCCCAGATTTCTTGAGCAGGCCTGACTATCACGAGTGACTCTCACTATTATTCAACCGATTCAACTCCTTATCTCTAGCCTGTTTATATTAACAAAGGTACCCTTTAAATGGGCGAGTAGAGCCTAAGCAGGCTGCGGGGGCTTGTGGGCAGAAAATTAGCAGCAACAACAGTTATACTATCAGCAAGAATTGCATGGCAGCAAGCTTTTTGACAATGGTTTGCGGCTACTTCCCTCCCTTGTTTTCTCTTACAAGGTCTCGCAGACTTGCTTTACCCCCCGATATTACGCTTATAGAGGTAAAATGTCACCTGTCATATAAATTCCGTAAATGCAGGCTCGATGGGCCAGCAATGATATGAACAGCTTCTTTATCGACACGTCTTGTAAGCAGAAGGTGCTGGCAGTTTTAATGCCTTTTTGTCCTTATGAGCGCTCGAAGTCTCCTCCTGCAAATACTATTTACTCTGCGAGATATAAATCGGCTGGTTGTTGGGCAACGATTTTAATGCTAGAATTTAAGAACGGGAGGCTTAGATTGCGAATTGTTTTTATGGGTACATCTGATTTCGCCGTTCCTCCTCTAGAACACCTTCTTCTTAACCAGTATCAGGTGGTGGCTGTCTATACTCAGCCTGACAAGCCGGTTGGTAGGGGGCGTTCCGTAGTTTATCCGCCAGTGAAAAAGGTAGCTCTGGCTTGGGGCCTGCCGGTAGAACAACCGCCCAGCTTCAAGCAGGCTGAAGTGGTAGAGCAGCTGGCTGGTTTTCAACCTGATGTTATTGTGGTGGCTGCCTTTGGCCAGATTTTGCCGCAGTCTGTCTTGGAGATTCCCCGCTATGGGTGCATTAACATTCATCCTTCTTTGCTGCCTAGGTGGCGGGGTGCCTCACCGGTAACGGCGGCTATTCTGGCGGGTGATGAGTTTAGCGGGGTTAGCGTTATGCTGTTGGACAAGGGTATGGATACCGGTCCCGTATTTACCAGAGCCCAGATTCCCGTTGTAGCTTATGATATCACTGGCTCTCTCAGTGCTAAGTTGTCTCTGGTGGCTGCTTCGCTGCTTCAGGAAGTGATGGTTGGCTATGTACGGGGTGAGCTTACTCCTCAGCCGCAGGATAACACTCAGGCCACCCTCTGTAGTCAAATATCCAAAGAGCAAGGTGAAATTGACTGGCAGCTGTCGGCGATAGACATCTGGCGGCGGGTGCGTGCCTTCCAGCCCTGGCCGGGGTGTTATACCACGTGGCAGGGAAGGCGCCTTGAGGTTATTGAAGCGTTACCTGTGCCCTGGGAAATAACACTTGACGCCGGACGGGTAGTCGCTCTGCCTCCAGCCGTTGGAGAATCGAAGGCAGCCTTCGGAGTACATACCGGGGACGGCATATTAGGGGTGGCAAGGGTGCAGCTGGAGGGGAAGCGAGCGATGTCGGCGGGTGAGTTTCTGCGGGGGCAGAGACAGTTCGTCGGGGCAAAATTACCATTAAGTTAAGGAGATTCCTGTGTCTTTACCGCAGAACTTAAGTCAATTTACCACTCTTGCAGAAATTATAGCCGCGTTGCGTGCCCCTGATGGATGCCCTTGGGATAAGAAGCAGACGCATGCCTCACTACGGGAGAACCTGCTTGAGGAATGCTATGAGGTGCTGGGGGCGCTTGATGAAGGGGATAAAGATAAGCTCTGCGCCGAGTCGGGCGACCTTTTGATGCAGATTGTCCTTCATGCCCAGATTGCTGCAGAGGCCGGGGATTTCGATATCGGGGATGTTATCAAGGGTATCAATGCCAAGCTGATTCACCGCCACCCCCATATCTTTGGCTCGGTGAAGGTTAAGGATGCCGAGGAAGTGGCCCTTAATTGGGAGGCCTTAAAACAGGAAGAGAGGGAAGCTGGTATCTCTATACTGGCTGGTGTGCCCAAACAGATGCCGGCCCTGGGTTATAGTCAGTTGATGCAGCGCCGGGTGGCGGGGGTGGGCTTTGACTGGCAGGATGTTGATGGCGTTATTGATAAGCTGGTAGAGGAAATTAACGAGTTTAGGCAGGCGCCAAGCCAGGAGGAGAGAGCTAAAGAGTTTGGGGACGTGCTCTTTACCCTGGCTAATATTGCTAGGCGGCTGGATATTGATTTAGAGGCAGCGCTCAGGGAGGCTAACCAGCGATTTTACCATCGCTTCACCTGTATGGAAAAACTTTGCCACCAGCGTGGAGTAAATTTTGGCGCACTATCCTTTGCGGAGCAAAATGCTCTATGGGAGGAGGTAAAGAAAAGAAAGGAGCTGGAATAGAGAAATAAAGACGGTTCTACCAATTGACAAGGCACAAGCGTAGTGCTACTATAACCGCCACGTAATAGGGTGTTGTGTTGAAAGGAGGGCGAGATGGCAGATAGCGTCTACAAGGTGATTGAACTGGTGGGAACCAGCCCCGAGTCTTGGGAGAAGGCAGCTGCGGCCGCTGTCGAGATGGCTTCAAAGACATTGCGGGACCTCCGCATTGCTGAGGTTGTTGAGTTGGATATGCAGCTCGAGGATGGCAAGATTCGCAACTACCGTACGAAAGTGAAGGTTTCCTTCAAGG
>CAZNEL010000056.1:0-11222 GCA_964572285.1 uncultured Dehalococcoidales bacterium
CTTCTGATTATTGCGGTGATTGTCCTGATAGTCAGGACCAGACGAGCAGTCTAGTTCTAATTTAATGGGTAACACCCAAACCAGATAGCCAGAGAGCCCCCGAAATTCGGGGGCTCTCTTTTTTAAAGATTGACTTCTTACTGCAGGGTAAGGTAAAATTTGCCAAATGACGAACAAGGGATGCCCGTTGGCATTGTCTCTCTTTCTGCTACTGAGCCTGTTTAGCTCAACTATCCCTACCCCAGCCAACGCCACCCCAGACGTCGCCGAGTGGTCTACAGTCAACATCCCCACTGATGGCAAGTCAGGTAACTGGGTACTGGCTAATGGCTCAGATGTCCAGCACCTGACTATGGCTCTTGACGGCACTCTCTATGCCTGCGCCAACCCTACAGAGACAAGTTACACCCTATTCAAATCCACTGATAGTGGCTTTAGCTGGGAATGCACCGGCAAAGTGAAAGACGATATCGTTGATATTGCCACCAGCCCCGACGATGCTGATACTATCTATTATGCCACCTTGTTCAATGTCTATAAGTCTACCGACGCTGGAGACAGCTTCACCACACTGGCATCAAACCCGGGTGGGGCTGGCAATGGTAATATTGAAATCACCGCTTTTGATGTCTTTCCTCTGGATGATAACCACCTTATCGCCGTCGGCACCAGAGACACCGATAGCCCTGAGTACGGCGGCGTCTATATCCTTGATGAGAATCAATCGTTTGCCAGTTGGGTAGATACCGACCTGGACGGCTATGATGTCTACGCCATAGCCTTCTCCCCGAATTTCGCCAGCGACCAGCAAATAGTAGCCGTAGTCACCGATGAAGCTGATACTCTGGTTACCACCATTATTGGTAGTGATGGGTGGAATCAAACTGCAGGTGATGCTGTAATTAGCGGTGTAACACCAGATTCAGCCGCTATCGCCTTTCCCAGCGATTATGACTCCGATACAACCAGCGGCGACTACATCCACTTTGTAGCTATTGATGCCAGCGGTGATAACGGCGATGTCTACATGATTGAGGGGGTAGAGTCTCCGGGTTTATCAGTAGCCACCGGCCTCGATATTGCTTCTGACTATGGACAGAGCAATGTTGATGTCACCTCACTAGCAGTTAGTGGTGAGGGTACCACTGCCCATCTGCTGGCGGGCGCTGCCAATAGCGCCCAGGTTTACCACAGCACCGATGGCGGTACCAACTGGGAAACAAGTTCCAAACCACCAACCGGTGAATCCAATACCTATGTACTGATAGCTGCTGGCTTCGCTCAAAACGGTAAGGCATACGCCGCTACCAGTGACAGCAATAGTGCCTTTTCCTACACCACTGACGGTGGCGATACCTGGAATCAGGTAGGTTTAATTGATACTGGTATTAGTAATATCATTGACCTGGCGGTATCTCCCGATTATAACCAGGATAGCACTATTTTTATACTCACCTGGGGTAGCGAGCATAGCCTGTGGCGGAGTTTAAATGAGGGAGAGAGATGGGAAAGGCTTTACTCCAGCACCCTGGCTAACGTAGACTGCATTGACCTGATTGAACTCCCTCCCCAGTATGACGGTCAAGTAGTATACCTCGCCGGTAGTAGTGATGGCAACTCAGCCATATGGAAGTCAACCGATAACGGTCAAGAGTTCAAACACCGAAGTGTCCCATTCACCATTGACACCTGGGCGATAGCCGATGATAAGACTCTCTTCATTGGCAGCTATGATGGCAGTAACGGACTGGTATACCGGACTACCAACAGCAGCTTAAGCTACTCTACTGCAGCTGTGGCTGGCAGCCAGTCACTAAACTCTATAATCCTATCACCTGACTATGATAGGGATGAGACTATTCTGGTAGGTAATACCAACGGCTGGGTCTACTGCTCAAATGACAACGGCAGGTCCTTTGAGCCACTACCTCAGGATGCCACCTCAGCCCCCTTCACCGGTGCCATAAGCGTTGCCTTCGACCCGGAATATAGTGAAAACGATATAATCTATGCTGCCAGTGATACTGCAGACGAGGGTATCTACCGCTTTGACACTGACACCGGTCACAGTTGGGGAAAAATAGGTGGCACCCTACCCACAGGAGGTATGATTGGTCAACTAAAGGTATCGGCCGAGGGCACATTATACGCCACCAACTTCAAGGCTGATGGTGGTATGGAGCGAAGCCTCAATCCGACATATTCCCTGGGGTCGACATTTGAAACAGTAACCAGCGGACTTGATGATGGGGTTACCCTGAATGGGTTGTGGCTGAGCGACCACCAGCTATGGTCAATTGATACCACCAACTCCAGGCTGATAACCTATATTGATAGCCTAACCAAGCCGGTTATTCTGACCTCACCCCAAGACAAGGCACAAGGTATAGGCACGATGATTAACCACACCATTAGTAATATTAGCCTTGACTGGGAGGTTGCCAAGGGAACCACCGAGTACCAGTGGCAACTTGACTATGAAAAAGACTTCTCCAGTGTCCCCGCTGGATTTGAAGGCAACCCTGAAGCCAGCCAAACCAAGTTACCAGCCCTTGAGCCAGCTACCACCTATTACTGGCGAGTAAGAGTCACCGAGCCAGTATTAAGCCCATGGTCAACCAAGTGGTCATTCACCACCAGCCTTGGTTCTGAGATAGTCGCCCCCACACTTTATACCCCTGAAGCCGGCGCTAGTGGCGTACCACTAAAACCCATATTCCAGTGGAGTGCCATAGCCGGGGCGAATAGCTATGAGCTACTGGTATCTACCGACGCTTCCTTGGACAATCTCTTAATCACCAAGGATGGTGCCGATGCCCTAACTAACACCGCCTGGCAATGTGACCTAAGCCTGCAATATGATACCACCTATTACTGGAAAGTCAGGGCTTGTAGCTCCGATAGCTATAGCGCCTGGAGTGCCGTTAGTGCCTTCACCACCGAGCTGCCACCAGTATCAGTAGAGTCAATCCAATCACCCCCACCCTCATCATCCCCACCAACTCCTCCATCAACCCAGCAGACTACCCCCGACTGGGCTTTATATATCATGGGGCTCATGGGTGTGGTCATAGTATTACTGTTAGCTACTATACTGATATTGATGCTTAAAAGACACTAGCTCAGGCAGGAATTGAATAGACAAGCCCAATTATAATTTTGCAAAAAGATGAGACTTTAATAGTCAAGCAAAAAGACCTGTGTACTGGCAGGCAGGTTTGACCGGGTAAAAGACAATTTAGGTTGGGAGTCAATTTGTTCTACCCCGATCTCCTTAAGAAACCTGCCCACTGGTTCTAGTTCCCGGCTTATTGCTTCGGTTTTATAGTGCATGGGAATCACTGCCTTTGGCTCAACCTGCCGTACTATCTCAGCCGCCATTGAAGCATTAATAGTAGACACGCCGCCTACAGGGAGTAGTAACACATCCACGTCATCTATTTCTTCCACCTGCTCAGCAGTAAGCACGTGCCCCAGATCGCCAAGGTGGCACACTGAAATCTCGTCCACTTCAATAACGTAAACAGTGTTCTTGCCTCTCTGCTGCCCCCGTTCCCGGTCATGAAAGGTAGCTATCCCGCTAATCAAGACACCGTTAATTTCATACTCACCGGGTCCAGTAACTAACCTCGGTTCACCGCTAATGCCCTGTGTATAGGAATGACCCAAGTGCTGATGGCTTACCGTTACAATATGAGCAGTAGGTTTACCCAATGAATAACCCAAATCTGGAGGGTAAGGGTCAGTAATAACTGTAGCCTGCTTACCCTTGAGCCCAAAGCAAGAGTGACCTAACCAATTAATCTCCATACATTTGCCTCCGCTTGCCTAAAATATAACACAGATGGCTTCTCTGGTCAAAAGATTTAGGGCATGTGGTTCCATTTAGAGACTACTTGTTTAGAATACCCCTAAAGAGTAAAATGAAGAAAACTAAAAAGTAAAGAACTGTAAGGCAAGGTTCAACAGAAAGGAAAATTTTAATGGCAGAGCAATTAGGCAAAATTGAAAAGCCCGAGGCAGAACATTTTGCCAGCAAGAAAAAGCTTTACCTCGTTCCCCTTATATTCTATGGAGAGAGTGCCCCCGCTGAATATATGGAGAAGTTTAATCTCTACTGGGAACAGGTAAAACAGCAAGTGGCAAACCTGGAGTCAAAAATAGGCAAGGTGAGTCATGTTTATCACGAATCTATCACCCTGGCCGGCGAAGAGGGGCTCAAGGTAATAGAAAAACTAAACCCCGCCTGTTACCAGATTGTTAGCAACAAGTACCAGAGTGGGGCTGTGCTGGAGGTAATTGAAGACAAAGAGCTAGCTGAGGAGAGTATGGACTGGGAAAGATTTCTCCTCACCGGATTTATCAGCCAGAAAGTGGCTAAGATGGTCTCTGAATTCTATACCGAAGCTTCCAAGAAAAGATATGAGAACATTGCTAGTAGAATAGACGAGACTCTGGAGGCTGACGAGGCAGGAATACTCTTTATCCGTGAAGGTCATATGGTACAATTCCCACAAAGTATAGAGGTGTTCAGCGTGGCACCACCAGCGCTGGATGAAATTCACCGCTGGCAACGTGACCGCTTATCATCAAAGCTAAAAGAAGAGGAGGGAACCGAGTCTAAATAAGCGCTCCAGGCTCTTTCCCAAGACATTTACTCCTCGAACAATTTCACCGCACTTCCAGCTTTATTTATGCTTTTATCAGGGCACTTCGTAGCTTTAGCAACAGCTCATGTTCACTCTGAGCGTGTGCTTCGACTAACTTCAGGGTATGGCTGATATAAGTTCGTATGCCCCACGCTTGTCCTTCCCACACTTCACGAGACAATCCCTCAGCCGCCAATCCAGCCACATCGTCCATTGATTTAGTGATTCGCTTTTTAAGCTCCTGATGCTCCAGGAGCAAGCTACGCAGAGCTGCCGCCAGCATCTGTCCCCCATGCTTTTCAAAAGCGGCTAAGAGCCACTTTTCCTCCCGTTCGAAGTGTGCTAATAACTCCTGGCTAATTGTCTCTAGTGACTCTTGCAAGTTTTGCAGATATCGTTTCTGGCTGTCCACCCCCCCTGGTATAAAACCCTCTTTAGCTTCCCCCAATTTTAATCCCACCTCATAATCACTGCTCACCTGCTTTATAGTTCTACCCTCTTGGGTGATTTGCTTATGCTCCTCAATAATCCGGTCAATCAAGTCCAGAGTTTCTTTCATAAACTCACCTCCTGAAAATCCCTTTAGCTGTTCTTTACAACTCGATGGGCTCTACTTTACCAATGTAAACCAAATTTCATCATACTCTATCAATCTCACAGGGTCAATCCTAGAGTTGCTAAAACTATCGTGCGATAGCAGCATCGTCAGTTTAATCTCGCAATCCAAAGAATTTCAAAGCATTACCAGTAGTTATTTCAGCCAGTCGAACCTCACTCACGCCCTTTAATCTGGCTGCACCTCGTAAAGATCTTAAAACATCACTGGGTCTGGCTTCATACTCAAATTCACTACCCCGCCGATACACCACCGGGGAATCTGTCTCCAGAAGCAACCTGTCCAGTGGAATTTCCTTTACCGCTCTTCTGTGTTCCTCGTGGTATTCCACTGCCGGAGTAGCAGAAATACAATACCCATCATTAACTATATCCCGCAACACGCTTGAAGTCCCGGTATACCAGTGAAATACCGCTTTTTCGATTTGGGCTTCTTCCACCAAACTTAAAGCGTCTCGCCAGGCATACCGGGAATGGATTACCACTGGTTTGTTATATTTTTTGGCTATTTTGAGAAGCTCCCCCAGCACACGATTTTGCACGTCTTTTTCTGCTACCGCCCTTACCCTTTTATGATAGTCCAACCCGATCTCACCGATTCCTACCGCTTGCTCTATATGAGCCTCGATAAACTACAGGGTACGGTCTATTTCGGTATCTTTCAGGTTGTAAGGATGCAACCCTAAGGCCGGATAGACAAAGCCTTCATAGGTTTGGGCAAGTTTTAAAACTTTTTGATTAGATTGATAATCAGAACCAACTCCAATAATGGCAATGATATTAGCTGATTTAGCATCAGTAATGACTTTTCCCAGATTTTCTATTTCTTCCAAATGAGCGTGGGTATCAATAAGCTGAGACACAGATTTTACACTCCTAGAAAATTCCCCCCATGCCTTCTTAATTCAGTTCAACACTGAATAGTAAGTCCCAATAGTTAACGCTCAATTTTCTTAATTCGATAAAGCAGCTTGCCGGACGGTGTGGTTACCTCTACGACCTCGTTTTGGGCTCCACCGGTCATTGCCTTACCTATAGGTGAAGCACTGGATATCTTGCCCTTGGTTGGGTCAGATTCCCTGGGGCTAACAATCATATAGCGATATTCTTCACCAGAAGTCTCATCGCACAGGAGAACGTTATCACCAATACTAGCTTTACGGGCTACTTTATGCTCTTCATCTATAATCTTGGCTAACTTAAGAGTACTTTCCAGCTCTTTAATCCGCCCTTCCAGATACCCTCGCTCCTCCCTAGCTGCATCCAGAGGAGCATTCTCACGAAAATCCTTGTCAGCTGCTGCCAAGCGAATTTCGTCAATAGCATGAGAGCGCTTACCATTAAGTTCGACCAACTCTGCCTCTAATTCAGTAAATCCCTGGCGAGTTAACAAAGTAGTTCCAGGCAAATCCTGCTTGGATGAAACTGACTTTTTGGCTTTACCCTGCCTGGTCTTTAAGTGACTGGCTAGATTTTTCTTACACCAGCCTCTCTTACTGACATACGCCAGGAAGGCTCTTATTAGCTCAAACTTTTTAATATAACCGGTGTCTGATAGTGATAACCGTTCAGCGTAGTTAGCCACCTCAGGAGGGGTAAGGCTAGTCAAGGGTCGCTCCCAACCAAACCAGCGAACAAATTGATATATCTCTTGCTGGCTCAACCCTCTTCCCTCAGGCGGCAAGCTAGCCAAATAGTGGCTGGCAGCTTCCTTCAGACTTAGATCCTGTTTATCAGTATTCAATTCAAAAAGCCCCCTTTGTAAACCTCGTTCAATTCTAAACACTAGTCAGGTAGAGGTCAAGAATAAGAAGTGTTAAATAACAACCAACTACGGCGATTTGTCTATCCCCAAAACTAACTACTCCCCGGACGAAAAGGCATCTTCATCACCTCAAGTACCCTGGATACTGCCCGGTATCCCATCAATCTTAAAACTGCCCTGCCATGCCAGTCAAAAGACAGGTCCTCGGCTTTAGATAAAGATTCCTCAATGCCATGGGACTTTATTACATCAAATATCTTATCTATCTGCTGGTCACCCAGACGCTGGTAAAACTTCCGGGCGTAATAGTCTATCTCCAGTTCCCTACCTAGTTTTCGCTTCCACCCCCGCTCATAGCTAGCCAGATTTATTACTGAAAGAGCATCATTGGTAAGCCCCCGATGCAACACATCAGCCGCTATTTCAGCGGAGAGTAAGCCAAAATAGATACCACCACCGGTAGTCGGCTTAACCTGCCCGGCAGCATCACCAACAACCAGCAACCTGTCACCGTAAGTACTAGGTAGCGGCTTCAGCGGGATACCCCCATAAACTGGCTCAACATCAGCCGTAACTATCTTACCCTGAGATAGCAGACTCAAGAGTAACCTTTCCAGGTAGAACCTGGGGTTACGCTTTGTTAGCAGCCCTACCAAAGCCCTCCGATTTGAAGTGGGGACTAACCAACCAAAGAAACCAGGGGCTATTTTCTGCCCAAAATAAACTTCGATTTCATCTACCTCGCATACCTCAACTTCAGCCTGGGTGCTGACAGCAAAATCGTCTATCTTACCCAGATGCAACCGCTCAGTGAATTTCGGGTTAAAACCGGTAGCAATAACCACCACCCTTGTTTCAAGGTTTATTCCTTCCTTCTGAAAAGTTGCCTTAACAGTAACGCCACTCTCACCGACCTCCAAATCGGTAACCAAACAGTGCAACCGATATTCCGCACCTTTAATCCGGGCCTGGCTAGCCACAGCACAATCAAAGGCAGACCGGTTTACAATACCTGCCTGATTTTCTTCTCGCCGCAACCTGATTACCTTACCCGAAGGGGAAAATAGCCGGGCGCTGTTCACCTGTCTTAAAATAAGATCTTTATTAACATCAAAGGCACTGATACATTCCTGGCTTATGATACCGGTACAGCATACTTGCCCTTCTAACTGTTCGTGCTGTTCCAGCACCACCACCCCGTAACCCATCCCAGCCAGCTTACAGGCTAAATAACTACCAATCAACCCACCGCCAACGACTATCACATCATACAACTCGAACTCCTGCAGACGACCATCTGGTTGAGGCTATTTTCCCGAAGAGTAGTTTTAAAAAGAATTAGTCAAGCTTTTAGCTCAGAACGGAGGTGAAGAAATCTTATTAAACTATCACGAGTAATCAACCCGGTGATGCTACCGCCGTTTGTAACCAGCATTAAGTTGATATTCTTCCCTTCCATCTCTTCTAAAACACTCAGGGCATCCTGGTCGGACTGGGCTACCTTAAGTTTACAAGCCGGCGTCATTATCTCCTTTACCTGCGTCGCCTCCCACTTTTCCCGGGGAACAGGTTTGATATCTTCCAGCGTCAAAATACCCTTCAGCTTACCCTCGTTAGCTATCATAAAGAACGGGTACCCACTGGAGAAGAGATAGCCGGAAACTAGTTGATTAACCGTAATATTTGGTGGGACTGTCGGATAGACAGTCATTGCCTGCGAAACGCTAAATCCACGAAGACCGTCACGCCACTTAACCTGGCGATAGCTTGCTGATGCAGCATTTTCCAAGAACCAGCCAATGAAGGCCAACCACACACCACTAAACCAGTCCATACCAAACGGGCGTAAGAAAGCCACCAGGATACCCACCACAATAAATAAATAGCCGACACCCTGCCCCACTCGCACCGCAATTTTGGTAGAGCGCCAATAATTGCCAGTAATACGCCAGATTAAGGAACGGAAAACACGCCCGCCATCCAGGGGAAATCCAGGAATGAGGTTGAATACAGCCAGCACCACATTTATTTGAGCCAGCCAGAAAGCCAGAGCTGCTACCGGCCCAAAGACACCCTGAGTAAAAAACCAGAGCAGGCCAAACAAACCACCAATTAGCAGGCTACAAGCAGGGCCGGCAGCCGCCATTTTGAACTCCACCCCCGGGCGAGCCGCTTCCCTGGTAATCTGAGCCACACCACCAAAGATAAAAAGGGTAATACTGCTCACTGGAATACCATAAAACCGGGCAACCAGGCTATGAGCCAGTTCATGGGTTACTACCGAAGCAAAGAATAACAGGCTGGTAATAATACCAACAAGCCAATAGGTCAGAGCAGACCAGCCGGGATAAAGTACGGGGAAAAGCTGCCACGATAAAGAAACGGTTACCAGAACAAATATGATGAACCAGGTGTAGTGCAACCGGAATTGTATGCCAAAAATCCTGCCTAAATTGAATGCGGCTCCCATTCTCAATATTTTAGCCAAATTCTTCTCACCACAATCAGGCTTTCTCTATCAACATTAACTAGGGAACATATCGCCGACGAACATATCGGCTAGCTTAGCTAAAAAAACACGGGCAAGCGGCTCCTGCATTAAAGCAAAGCTTAACCAGACCAACCTGAAACACCAAGGCACTGAGAGCTACTTAAGAATTTCTACAGCAACCTCAGCAGCCCGCTTCCCGGAGAGAAGCATACCACCGAAGATGGGCCCCATACGGTGGGTACCGTAGACCGCATTAGCTGCCATACCGGTGACGATTAATCCAGGATAGACCTCCCTGGTATTCTCCAGTATCTTACTTTCCGCCATATCAGCCCACATTGACTTCTCCCCCAGTATTCCACCCCCCTCTGTATTCAGCTTACCACCAAGCTTATCCACCACTATGTGACAAACTTCACTATCATGACCGGTAGCATCTATTACTACCTTTGACCGTATGGAGAGAGGATCTACATGTAGCCCCGCTAAATTAACAGAACTCCAATTCAACACTAACCCGGTCACCCTATCATTCTCCCGGATCATCACATCTTCAATACTAATCAAATTAAATATTTTGGTTCCAGCCTGAATCGCCTTAAAGCAAAGAGCCGAGGATGCTTCCACAGCATCAGCAGTATAGTAGCCCTTTTCATGTTCCCTGGTTCTAATCTCAAACTCATCAAGTATACCCTTAGCTTCTTCCTGTACCACAATAGTATTAAACATCATCCCCCCACCAGGCATACCACCACCAGGACGAAGGCTTCTCTCAAAAATGACTGTTTTTACTCCCTTTTTTGCCAGATAGTAAGCCGCCGTCATGCCGGCAGGTCCGGCACCAACTATAGCCACCTCGATATCCATAGCCTGCTGGAACTCTTCAAAAAAACGCTGGGTTATGGCTCTGGATATAGTTACATCATCAAGTTGCATATTCCCTCCGGTTACAGTTTTATTCTCACTGACTAGCTCTGGGGAGCTGAGACATCCAGGTATTTCTTCACCAGCTCCATAGCGCAGTAATTGCCACACATACTACAAGCCACCCCCACAGAGGCATGCTTACCGTGGACTCGGCGAGAACGCTCAGGGTCAAGGGAAAGTCGGGCTTGCTCCTCCCAATCAAGGCCCTTGCGAGCCTCAGCCATTCTCCTGTCCCATTGCTCGGCACCCTTTATCCCTTTAACGATATCACCGGCATGAGCTGCAATACGCGAGGCTATTATACCTTGCCTCACATCCTCAGGGTCAGGTAGAGAAAGATGCTCGGCCGGTGTTACATAGCAGAGAAAATCAGTACCGGCGGCAGCGGCGATAGCTCCGCCAATAGCACCCGTGATATGGTCATAGCCCGCGGCAATATCGGTTACCAGCGGCCCCAACACATAGAAGGGAGCCCCCTTACAAATAGACTTCTCTAAACGAACATTAGCTTCAATCTGATTCAATGGCAAGTGCCCCGGCCCTTCAATCATTACCTGCACGCCAGCATCCCATGCTCTTTCAACCAGTTCACCAAGCGTAAGCAATTCTTCAACCTGTGCACGGTCAGTTGCATCCGCAAGACAACCCGGACGCATACCATCACCGAGACTCAACGTGACATCAAACTCTCTGGCTATCTCCAGCAGGCGGTCATAGTACTCATATAGCGGATTTTCACGCTCATTGTGGAGTATCCAGCCTATCAGGAAAGCAC
>CAZNEL010000057.1:0-10458 GCA_964572285.1 uncultured Dehalococcoidales bacterium
CAGGCTGAGGACCATCACCAACGTCAGGCTCACCCCAAATATCTTAGTTAGTTTTCTTTTCATCGACCTTATATTTTCCTCCTTATCCAGGATATCCTTTCATCTCCACAAAAGAGTATAAAACCTAATATTCTCTCTTTTTATTCTATGGAGACAAGGTTTCTCTTTAGCTTTTCATCATGCGTTTTACTAACGCTCCCCCTTTCGGGCTTTGCCATAGTACCACCTCCTTTCTTTCCTTATTATATCATACCATACCTTGTCAAGCAGGTACGTAACTTACTATAGCACAAAATAGTTATTTGTCAAGCTACATAGCTACTATACCACCAATTTGCTGTTTGTTAAGCCCTATTTCATTGAAATCGGCAACAATTTCTTACACCTCTTTGGTCAGGGTATCCAGGAACTCAGCGTTGGTCTTGGTTTTACGCAGGCGCTCTATGACTCGCTCCATAGCCTCGGTGAAGCTAACCGAGTTAGAGTCAATCATAGCCACCATACGCCGCAATAGCCACACCTGCTTGATGGTATTTTCGTCCATAAGTAACTCTTCACGCCGGGTACTACTGCGCTGAATATCCATCGCCGGGAAGATTCGCCGCTCGGACAGCCGCCGGTCGAGGTGAATCTCCATGTTGCCTGTTCCTTTAAATTCCTCGTAGATGAGGTCATCCATACGGCTGCCGGTATCAATCAGGCAGGTAGCGAGGATGGTCAGGCTACCGCTCTCATCGGTGTTGCGGGCGGCGCCAAAAAAACGTTTAGCCGGGTGTAATGCTGCTGGGTCGATACCACCGGATAGGGTACGACCACTGGACGGCATAACCAAATTATAGGCTCGGGTAAGGCGAGTGATGCCATCAAGGAGGATGACTACGTCTTTTCCACTCTCTACCATACGCTTGGCTCTTTCTAGCGCCAGTTCAGCGACGCGGGTCTGGTTCTCCACCGGTTCGTCAAAGGTGGCACCTATCACTTCTCCCTTGACTGAACGAATCATATCAGTAACTTCCTCGGGGCGTTCACCAATGAGGCAGACCATAATGTGAATATCACTATAGTTGGTGCATATGGCATTAGCTATGGATTTGAGCAGCACTGTTTTCCCTGCCTTGGGTGGTGACACAATTAAACCTCTCTGCCCTCGACCTAAGGGGGCAATGAGGTTCATCAGGCGAGTGGAGAGCTTATCAGGTGAGGTCTCCAGGTTAATCAACTGGTCGGGGAAGGTGGGGGTAAGGGAGCCGAAGGAAGGGCGCTCTTTAGACAGTTCAGGGTTTAGGTCGTTGATTGCCTCTACCCGGAGTAAGCTGTAGTATTTCTCGCCGTTTCTGGGTAGTCTGCTCTGTCCGGAAACCATGTCACCATTGTGTAGGCCAAAGCGGCGGATTTGTGACTGGGAGATATAAATGTCCTTAGAGCCGGGCAGCAGGCTGTCTTGCCTGAGGAAGCCGTAGCCGTCATTCATAATATCCAGGATACCACTACAGAAGATAAAGCCCTGCTGCTCAGCATTCGCTTGCAGCAGGCGCATGATGATTTCCTGCTTCTTCGAGCCGGCAAAGTTAGAGATGCCCATCTCCTTAGCCATCTCAATCAGCTCATCTCTGGTTTTCTTTTCTAGGTCGGTAATATTCATTTGATTAACCTCACTGCCTTCATCCAATTTCTATTTTTTAAAGGGGGGTACGCCACTTCACGCTATCTTTTCCGGTTAGACTTAACCCAGTAGTATGGGACTAAGCTGCTACTTCCTTCAAGATTAACGGTTTGGCTTTGTTTTTACTGTGGTAATAGCTTATCGATTCCCTGTTTTAGTTTTTATCGCTGTGAAACATGCTGCCAGTCAGCCAGGAAGCGGGCAACACCTATATCAGTCAGGGGATGTCGTATCATCTGCATTAGCACGTTGTAAGGAACGGTGGCTATATGAGCCCCTACCTTGGCAGCAGCCACGCAATGCAGGGGGTGACGAATACTGGCGGCAATTACCTTAGTGGTAAGTTCATAGCGCTCAAATACTTCAACAATGTCTTTTACCACCTGCATTCCGTCGTGACCGGCATCATCTAATCTACCGACAAAGGGGCTAACATAGGCAGTACCAGCCAGTGCTCCAAGAAGAGCCTGGTTCACTGAGAAACACAAGGTCATGTTGACTTCTATGTTTTCCTTACTCAGCGTTGAAATTGCTGCTAAACCGTTAGCAGTGGCTGGTATCTTAATAGTTACATTAGGTGCCCAGGAGGCTTTGATGCGCGCTTCTTCAATCATAGACTCGGTATCTTCAGCCAGCACTTCTGCGGAAACAGACCCTGGTATTATAGAGCAAATAGTCTTGACTACGCTTTCATAGTCGGTTGTTCCTTCTTTTGACATAAGACTGGGGTTAGTAGTAACCCCGCTGAGTATGCCCAGTTTGGCAGCCTGCCTGATTTGCTCAATGTTAGCGGTATCCAGAAATATGCGCACATTTTCCTCCACGTGTGGGTAAGTATTGTATCATAAACCGGAAGAAAGGGGTAGTGGTGGTTGAGCTCCCTCTCGTAGTGTATTTTTGGCCATGCCAATAAAATCACGAAACAGCGGGTGGGGACGACCAGGGCGGGAGCCAAATTCAGGATGAAACTGGCAGCTCACCATCCATGGGTGCTTGGTTAACTCGCAGACCTCGACTAAATTCCCGTCAGGGGATATCCCGCTATAGGTCATTCCTGCTGCCTGTAGCTGGGTGCGAAACTGGTTGTTAAACTCGAAGCGATGGCGGTGTCGCTCGTAGACCAGACTCTGTTTGTAGGCTTGTGCTGTCAGGCTGCCTTCAACCAGTTGGCAGGGGTAGTTGCCCAGCCGCATGGTACCCCCCTTATCTTGTATCTCCATCTGTTCAGGAAGAAGGTCAATAATGGGGTAGGGGGTTGAGGCATCAAATTCGGTGGAGTTTGCTTTATCTGAATTTAGGGCAAAGCGGGCAAACTCAATTACCATAACCTGCATTCCCAGACATAACCCTAAGTAGGGAATGTCATTTTTACGGGCGTAGCCCGCTGCTTTTACCATGCCTTCAATCCCCCTGATACCGAAGCCACCAGGAACAATGATACCCTGGGCAGAACGCAGTAGAGCCTCGCTACCATCCTTTTCCAAATCTTCGGATTGAATCCAGAGGAGATTGAGATCTCTATTATGATATAGCGCCGCATGCTGTAAGGCTTCACGAACCGAATAGTAGGCATCCTTTAGTTCTACATATTTACCCACCAGGGCGATGGTAACCGGCTCATGATCTTCCTTGAGGCAACTCACTAGCTCTCGCCACTGGCTCAGGTCTGTTTGCTGTAATTTAAGGTTAAGTCTGTTCACAATCAGATGTCCCAGCCCTGCTTTTTCCAGGACTAACGGCACCTCATAGATAGTTGATACTGTAGGCAGAGGGATGACTGCCTGTCGTTCAACGTCGCAGAATAGAGATATCTTGTCTCTTATCCCTTCGGAGATAGGGTAATCACTACGGCAGATAATAATATCCGGCTGGATACCAATACGCCTAAGCTCATTAACACTGTGCTGGGTGGGCTTGGTCTTTAGCTCCTGAGTAGTGGTGAGATAGGGGAGAAGGGTAACATGTATATAGAGCACATTCTCCCGCCCGACATCCTTTCTCATCTGTCTGATAGCTTCCAAAAAGGGTTGCCCTTCAATGTCACCGACAGTACCGCCTACCTCTATAATAAGTACTTCGGCCTGGGAGCTTTGGGCTAATCGCCCGAATCGCTCCTTTATCTCGCTGGTAACATGGGGTACTACCTGGATGGTGCCACCCAAGTATTCACCGCGTCTTTCTTTGGCGATAACCGTACTGTAGATTTGTCCTGAGGTGGCATTGGACTCGGCGGTGAGGTTAATATCAATGAAACGTTCATAATTACCTAAATCAAGGTCAGTCTCGGCGCCATCTTGAGTGACAAATACCTCCCCGTGTTGATAGGGTGACATTGTTCCCGGGTCAACATTGAGGTAGGGGTCTAGCTTCTGAACAGAGACACTGATTCGGCGACTTTTTAGAATAGTACCAATAGAACCGACAGTGATACCCTTGCCAACAGAACTGACTACGCCACCAGTAACAAAAATATACTTTGTCATGCAGGAAAACTGAACTCTTAGGATTAAATCACAGAAACGACCTTGTGTTAAGTTATTGCGAGGGGAATAAAGTGTAAACTCTTATTAAAGTATAATCACTTAAACATAGATTGTCAAGTGGGCGCTTAGTTCTTTGTAGGAGACCCTTCCATCACATGGGCACTGTTTATTTTATCAACATGCTTCTACAATATTGATAGCTATGTAAAAAAGGGTAAAGGACTCATATTAAGAGGTTTTATGAGACTGCGGAGGCTAAATGTAGTACGGGCGATTTTTACTGGAACGGGAAGAAGTGTATAATACTACTTGAATTTGTCAGGTATCGGGATACTATTCTCGTAAAGAGTAAGCTCATTGTTATTTAATTGATAGTTTATTTATAATGGAGTTCACAGTTATGAAAGTAGTTTCAATTGTAGGTATGGCTGGTGCCGGTAAATCCGAAGTAGCCCGATTATTTGAGAAGGGTGGCTTTACTATCATAAGATTTGGTGATGTCACCGATGAAGAGGTCAAGAAACGGGGTTTGGAGCTAAACGAGAAGAACGAACGTTCTATCAGAGAATCTCTCAGAAAAGAACACGGTATGTCAGCTTATGCCAAGCTTAACCTGATTAAAATTGATGAAATGTCAAAGTATTCGGACGTGGCTGTTGACGGACTCTACTCATGGGAGGAGTACACCCTTCTTAAAACTTATTACGGGGATAGCTTCTGTGTCGTTGCCGTTTGGACATCACCAAAGGCAAGGTATGCTCGGCTATCCGCTAGACCTGACCGAGGTTTGTTGGAAGAAGAAGCCTCCAGTCGTGATATTGCAGAAATAGAGAACATTAACAAGGGTGGGCCGATTGCGATGGCTGACTTCACCGTCATAAATGAATCTTCTCTTGAGAATTTAAGGAAGGAAGTAAGGAGAGTAATCTCCAGGTTAAGATGATAAAACCAAAAGGAACAACCCGGCCAACTAGCGATGAGTATTTTTTGAAAATAGCCTCGGTGGTAGCGGAACGCGCGACCTGCCTGCGGCATCATGTGGGGGCAGTGGCAGTGAGAGATAAACATATACTGGCTACCGGGTACAACGGCGCTGCTGCCGGGCTTAAGGATTGTCTTGAGCTTGGCTGCCTGCGTGATGAGATGAAGATACCATCGGGAACAAGGCACGAAATATGTCGGGGTATCCACGCTGAGCAAAACGTAATCATACAAGGTTCACTGCATGGTGTTAGCCTTGAGGGAAGCACTATTTATGCTACTCATACGCCGTGCCGGCTTTGCGCTAAAATGCTGGTAAATGCCAAGATAAAACGGTATGTCAGCTATGGCAAATATGATGACGATTTATTTGTTGACCTGTTTCAGGAAGCTGGTATAAAAATGGAAATTAAGAAGAAGCCATCTTCACGAATAAGCTATCTGGCGTAATAAAAAATAATTTAGCAGGCAGATAATGTCAGTACCACACGCCAAAGTAATAGTGAATCCGGTAGCTGGAGCCCGCTCGACATTCCGCAAGTGGCCTCTTATCAGTCAGCGTTTGAAAGGGTTAGGGTTATCGTTTGACCACGAATACACTGAGGGGGTAGGACATGCTGTGGAGCTAGCTCGGGTGGCTGCTAGTGATGGCTACCATTTTCTGGTGGCTGTTGGAGGTGATGGGACGGTGAATGAGGTGGTCAACGGTATACTCTCTTCAGCCAGTATAAAGAACATCTCACTTGGAGTGGTGAGCACTGGTACCGGCAGTGATTTTGTTCGTTCGGTGGGCATTCCCCGCGATTGTGTCAAGGCTTGTTCATCCCTGACCAGCTCGCGAAGACTATTGATTGACGTTGGTGTTGTTGAATATATAAAGGGCGGTAAAACTGAGCAGCGCTTTTTCATTAACGGTGCGGGAGTTGGCTTTGATGCCGAGGTAGTGAAGGCTACGGAGAGCTTGCCCAAGTACTTTGGCGGTACTATTCCTTACGTCGGGGGGTTGCTCAGGTCCTTGTTCGGTTATAAAAATAAGACGGTTACTCTGAAAGTAGGGGGTCGGGAGGAAATCAGGCGTATATTGACTATAGTAGTATCTAATGGGTGTTATTTTGGCGGGGGAATGCGTGTGTCGCCTCAGGCTGAGCTTAATGATAATTTATTTGACGTGATGATCGTTAGTGATATTGGTAAGTTTGAGCTACTTAGGGCATTTCCCTCAATATATAAGGGGACCCATGTTACCCACCCCAAAGTCAGGATGGAAAAGGCAAACCGTATCAGTATCGAATCCTCAGAGCAAGTCTTGGTGCATGCCGACGGCGAGCTGCTGGGGGAAACCCCGGCTTCTTTTTGGCTGATGCCTTCAGCTTTGAGTATCATGGTGTAGATGCCCAGTCTTAAAGCCGCTAGATATTTTCTCTTTGGTAGACACCGTGGTAGCCTTCGGTCTCCTGGGTCAACTCTAGAAAAACAAGTTGCACAATTCTGGCATTCCTCTGCAGGCGAAACCCTTGAGGATTGTAGACTATCATAAGAGATTGAGAGCGACCTGAGTAGCCAGCATCCCAAACCGCCGTGTTTACCGTGACCCCACAGCGAAGCAGGCTTGACCTGGGAGTGGCTAATGCGATGACATTCTTGGGCAGGTGAACAATCTCATTATAAGTGATAATATAGGCCCCAGCCATCAGGTCTATAAAACCCAGCCCATCAAATACTAGTGGAGCTAAGTCAGACACCAGCCGCTGGCTGTTTTTCGCTGTTATTTTGCCTGGTGACTGGAGCATAGCCACCTCACGGAGGGTAAGATCAAACCCGTTAGGCTGTACTTGCTCTTCAAGGTTAATATAGCCCTCTACCAAGGGCGGGTCTTGCTTTAGCAACCTGTGGATATCCTGCTTGGATAAAACGGCCCCCATTTTTAATAACTCCCTACCATATTGTTCCTATCTTAAACTTCGTGTGAAAAACGGCCTTTCGCTGGTATTTTACCATAGAGTGACTACTTATTGACAAACTGTATTATTAATGACTTATAATCTAACCAAGCTTCAGTTATGCTAGACGAGAATTAGTAACCCCGGGGAGAGAGTATATTACCCATCAGAAATAGGAGGAATTATGACAATAAAAATAGTGACCGATAGTAGTGCTGACCTGCCGGCTGAGCTTGTTCAGAAGCTGGGGATTACCGTAGTGCCCTTATATGTGCGTTTTGGGGAAGACGTCTACCGAGAACAAGTGGACATCAGCCTGGATGAGTTTTATCGAAGGTTGGAACATGACCCGATTCATCCAGTCACCATTCAGCCCAGCCCACAGGATTTTGTAAATGCCTATCAGAAACTTTCCCAGGAGGCAGATGGGATTGTTTCCATTCACCTCTCCAGTAAATTAAGCGGCACCTATAATTCTGCACTGCAGGGCAAGGAGATGATAGAGAATGGTTGCCCTATCGAGGTAATAGACTCACAATTAATAACGGTGGGCTTAGGCATGATATGTAAGGCTGTTGCCAAAATGATTGAAGCCGGGGAAAGCCTAACCTCTGTGGCGGAAGAGGTGAAACAGATGATTCCCAACACACATTTACTCAATCTCCTGGATACTCTGAAATACCTTGCTCTGGGAGGGCGTATTGGTAAAGCTAAGGCGCTACTGGGATCAGTATTAAATGTGAAACCCTTGATAACACTAAAAGATGGAGAGGTAGTGCCCGCCGGTCAAGTTCGTAGCCGTTCTAAAGGTATAGAGCGATTATTCAGTTTTGTGGAGGGTGCTTCAGAGATTGAGGATTTATCCATTGCCTATAACACCACACCTGATGAAGCCCAAGCTTTAGCCGAGCGCTTAGGTTCTATATTCACTAAGGAGGCGGTTAAAGTAGTCCGATTAGGTACCACGCTGGGAGTGCACATGGGGCCAGGAGGCTTAGCTGTTGGCTTTAGGGAAAAGAAGTCGGCATAGGGCGAAGTTACTCTATCCATTCTCGATGGGGTTTATATGTCTTCGGCGTTATCACTTCTCCGTCGGTGGTCAGCATCTCACAAATGTGCTAGGAGCTGCTTTGCATGGTGCGTAGTAATAACAACTAAATCATCGGGTAGTTCATAGTGTGTGGCATATTCGTGAAATTCATCCCGAAAATACCTGTTATGAGAGCGAGCGGTAAAAATATAGCGGCTACAATTGAAAGGATCTTCATAACCTCGTTTTGCTTATTGGCGATTGATGACATATATGTAGCCAGCGCATTATCAGTCATATCTCGTGTCGTCTGATTAAGGTCCTCAATGCGTACTATATGGTCATAGATATCCCGGTAGAAAGCCTTTGCGTCATCCCCAATGAGTTTAAAATCGCCTCTACTCATTTGATTTAGCACCTCACGCTGCGGCGCCATTACACGGTGCAAATGAACAGCTGAACGTTTTAATTTAAGTATCGCTTCAAGAGTTGCCTGCTGGGGTTGGCGTATTACCTCTTCTTCTATATCCTCACCAATCTCAGTCATTTTATCGATAGTCGGCATTACATTATCAACCAGAGCGTCTATGATAGAGTAGGCAAGGAAGTCAGCGCTACGTCTCATCGGCCGACCATCACGCTCAACCAGCTGTTTCACAGCTTCAATGCTTAATAAAGGATAGCTGTGGCTACTTACCACATAATTCTTGCCAAGGAAGATAGCAAGCTCAGCTGTCTCCACTACATCCGACTCGACCGCATAATTCACACCATGTAATATCATAAAAAGGTAGTCCCCGAAGTCATCTACCTTGGGTGTATGAATATTTGTACTTATACAGTCCTCAATAGCCAGCGGGTGAAACTTGAACACGCTTTCAAGAAACTGGACGTCCTCATTAGTCGTTTCTGAAATATCGACCCAAAGTAGGCCCTCACCTGACTTGTAGCTACTCTTTACTTCATCTTCATTGATTCCACTGCGAATGTCACCATCCGGAGTTAAGTAGTAGGCTGTGAATGGCATACTGCACCTCCTATGAATTTAGCAGGCTATGCTAGTTCGATCCCAAAGCAAAATCTATACGTAAACTTAAACCCCGCTGTTAGTTCCTAATTGTCAGACTACCTGCTGATCTTTGCTGTTGCCCGCGGGCGCATTCCCAAAATAGACCTTGGTATGCGGCCACGGAATCTCTATGTCCTCTTCGTCAAAACGATCCTTGAGGCGCTTGCGAAGCTCACCCATTAGCCCCCATTGCTTTATCGGTTTTGTATCAGCCAGTATCTTTATCTCTATGCCATTGTCACCCAGATTGTTAACACGTGTCACCGCAGGAGCCGTCAGCAGATCTGGTCCCCAGGTGGGATCATCCTTCATATTTTGCCCGACTTCGTTTATCACCTTAATTACATTGTCCAGGTTTTCCTTGTAGGCTACTGATACATCCAGATTTACCCGTGACCAGTCTCGGGTCATATTACTTGCCTGCTCTACACGACTGTTAGGGAAAATATGCAGCGTCCCATTAAGATCTCGAAGCACGGTTCGTCTCAGGGTAATATTCTCTACCAGGCCACCTGTTCCTTGGATTACCGCTACCTCCCCGACTCGGTACCAGTCTTCCATGATGATGAAAAAGCCGTGGAGATAATCGCGAACTATGTTTTGTGCTGCGAAGCCGAGGGCTAAACCTGCTACACCGATACCAGCTATTAGCGGGGCGATATTCACTCCAAGGACACTCAATATCATAACCAGGGCTACAACCCATATAATAGCGGAGACAACCTGGACGATTACCTGTGAGAGAGTATTGGAGCGTACTGCTAGCTGATCGGGAGCCTCCTCACGAATCTTGGGGATACGTGCCTTTATGAGCCTAGGGATTACTCGTCTGGCAATTAATACTATAATAAGTGCTATGGCAAGTATCACCACCACCTTAAGTGCGCCAGCAATAACGGCAGCCAGGTCAAGATTGAAATCGAACGTAGGCATATTTCCCTCCTTTGTCCAATAAGTTTCCTTATTCTATTGGGGCAGTGTACCGACTAGAATAGTATGTACTGCCTGCTGTTATTTGCCAAGATCAGGGATTCTACCCTGAGTCTTGGTTATCTATGGAACGAACAAGAGATCGACTATCTTATTTCGCAGTTCTCTAGCTGGTAACAGCTTGTTATAGAAATCAGTCTTCACCTTTCCGTCGGCCCCGCTGGTGCTAATAGCACGGTAGGCATTGACAATAGCCCTATGTTGGTCATCGAGCCCCATGTGGATGAGATTAATATCCCACATTGGCCTTCGGCTTGCCCACCAGAACTGGTCGCTCTGGAAAGACCTATCCAACATTCCTC
>CAZNEL010000058.1:0-10333 GCA_964572285.1 uncultured Dehalococcoidales bacterium
CTTGTGGTAGAAATCGATACCCCCTCCAAGCTCATCTTGTATTGGAAGAGACTCACACTTGACATATCCTGTTTATTGTGGTACAGTGATTTTAAATAAAATCGAAAAGTTATTTAATGTATCTAGCTCTCTTATCATTGTATTATCATTCATACTATATGTATTATACGCAGAGCTGCGGAGGCTCTGCGCGGGAGTATACTACATGAATAAAGAAACGTATTAACAAATAAGATTATAGAAATATCAGGTAGAAGTCCTCCCAAACAGGGAGGACTTTTTAGTTTGTCTTTAATAAGAATATTGTGAAGTAAGGTGGTGATATTATGTAAGCTGTTATCTGATAAAAATTATAGCAAGAGAGGTTGATGAATTTTGAAATTCTTTACGGAGGTTAGAATAGTGAAAAGGAAACTAATAGTCATCTTATTGGCACTTATGTTGGCGACAGTACCTGTATTAGGTGCCTGCTCGGCTCCAGCAACTGAGGTTGTAGAACTATCCTATAGTAATTTCTTCCCGTCCACACATTTTCATTCCATATTAGCCGAAGAGTGGGCAAAAGAGATTGAGACACGCACCAATGGCAAGGTAAAGATTACTTACTATCCGGGAGGATCTTTGACCACGGCTGCCCAGGTCTATGATGGAGTGGTGGAGGGTATCTCCGACATAGGGATGTCCGTTTTGGCTTACTCCATGGGGCGCTTTCCTGCTTCTGAACTGGTTGATTTACCTCACTCTTATCCTAATGGTTGGGTAGCGACCAAGGTAGCCAACGATTTGTATCAGGAGTTTCAACCCGCTGAATTTGACGATTCCCATGTACTTTACTTCCATGCCCATGGTCCGGGAGTGGTTTTTACTACGGAAAAGCCGGTACGCACGATGGAAGACCTTAAGGGCCTGATAATAAGGTCTACTGGCGTCGGGGCTAAAATAATGGAGGCTTTGGGGGCTGAAGGATATGGTGCTTCACAGGGAGAGGCTTATGACCTTATGGCTAAGGGTACCATAGACGGTAGTTTTACACCACGCGAAGTGCTTAAAGGATGGAAGCAAGCCGAGGTGGTAAACTATGTTACTGGCTGTTATGATGTCGGTAATACTACTAACATGTTTGTCGTCATGAATAAGGACAAATGGAATACCTTGCCTGAGGAAATACAGACAATTATTACTGAAGTCAGTCAGGGGTGGATAGAGAAGCACGGTATGGTTTGGGACTACTATGACAAGGTGGGAATAGAGTACTTTCTAACTTTGCCGGGCAGAGAGGTAATTGAACTCTCAGCCGAAGAGATGGCAAAGTGGGTAGAAGTTGCCGTAGACCCCTTAATAGCTACCTATATCAGTGAAAAGACCGCACTGGGGCTACCAGCGGAGGACTACCAGGACTATCTAGTGGAGCGGGTTGGCTATTGGGCTGGTCAGTCACCGACTGCAGAGGAAAGTGTAGCCTGGGTTGAGGCTGAATTAGTGCCGCTTGTTCCTGTAGGATAAAAAACTGGTTGTATGATAGACTTATTGGGGGTGTCTAATAGTGGTTAGTTTCAGATTTTGGGCACCCCCAATGGGTGGTTTGATTTTATGGTAGATAAAGTAGGGCGCTTGGAAAAGTTAGCCAATAGTTTTAGTCGTTGGCTCAACTGGGTGGCTGGTGTTGGTCTGGTGGCGATGGTTAGCCTTACTGTGGCTGACATAATCGGCATGAAGTTTTTCAAACAACCTATACCCGGTGCTATAGAGATGGTGGGGTTTCTGGGCGTGGTAGTTACTGCCTTTGCTATCGCTTATACCCTGGTTCTTCGTGGACACATTCAGGTAGAGTTTTTCGTGACACGTATGCCTGAAAGGGTACGGGCGGCTACCACCGCTTTTACCTCTTTGCTTGGAATAGCACTATTTGCCTTGCTAGCCTGGCGAAGCTATGATTTTGCCTTTGTTCTCCAGAATACTGGCGAAGTATCCATGACTCAGAGCATTCCTTTCTATCCTTTCGTCCATGCCATAGCTTTTTGTTGCCTCCCGGTCTGCCTGGTATTGTTAGGAGAGTTTCTTAAATCTATGGTGAGAGCGGTGAAAAAGTGAGCCCGGTTGTTATTGGTCTAATCGGCATCGCAGTCCTGATACTGCTTTTCATCCTTAGTATGCCTGTAGGCTTTGCTATGGCCTTTGTTGGGCTGGCTGGTTTCTGCTATTTAGTTTCGCCACAGGCTGGTCTCAGTCTTCTTGCGCGGGATGTTTTCACTACGCTCTCCTCCTATTCTCTTACCGTTATTCCGACGTTCATATTCATGGGTTCCATTACTTTTGCTATTGGGATGAGCCGGAGTTTATATGACGCTGGCTATACGTTGTTCGGACGAATGCGTGGTGGTTTAGCTATGGCTACTATTGTCGGCTGCGCTGGTTTTGCTGCGATATGTGGCTCGACCAATGCCACGGCTGCTGCCATGGGCAGGGTAGCACTACCCGAGATGAAAAGATACCACTATGATGATTCACTGGCTACTGGTTGCGTTGCTGCTGCCGGTACCTTGGGTATACTAATTCCCCCCAGTACCATTTTCATTATTTACGGGATATTAACTGAGCAGTCTATTGGGAAGCTTTTTATAGCCGGGATTATCCCTGGCTTACTGTTAGCCACGCTTTTTATCATTGCCGTGTCTCTTCTTTGCTGGCGTCGCCCTAATCTGGCTCCATCAGGAGAACCGACGAGCTGGAAGGAGAAGATAGCAAGCCTCGCCGGTGTTATTGAAATGCTGGTATTGTTTGCTCTATGCATCGGCGGGTTGTTCCTGGGCTGGTTCAGCCCCACACAGGCTGGAGCCGCCGGCAGTGCTGGTGCTTTGCTTATTGGTATAGCTAGACGGCAGTTAAGCTGGCAGGGGTTTCTCTCTGCCATTAAGGATACTTTGCGTATAACCTGTGAGGTTATGGTTATTGTTGCCGGAGCCATCGTCCTTGGTCACTTCATAGCTGTGAGCACTATTCCTCTCATCGCCACAGATTGGGTTGCCGGGCTTAATCTACCTAATGTGGTTATTATGGGGATTATCGTTGTTATGTATCTCTTTGGTGGATGTTTTATGGATGCCCTTGCTCTGGTTACCCTTACTATCCCTATCTTCTATCCGGTGGTTATAGCCATGGGCTTTGACCCGATATGGTTTGGAGTGATAATTGTATTGGTGACTGGGATGGGGGTAATTACGCCACCGGTGGGTATAAATGTATATGTTGTCAAGGGTATTGCCAGGGATGTGCCGTTGGAGACTATCTTCAAGGGAATAATGCCTTTCCTCGTAGCATTGATTATTGCTGTTGCCATACTGGTAGCTTTTCCCCAGATTGCCACCTTTTTGCCCAGTTTGACTGCTTACTAATTCAGCTGTTTGTGGAGGAAATGAAAAATGACGATATCGGAGATGCTGGCCAGAAATGCCAGGATATACCCCGAAGATATTGCTCTTATTGAAATAAAACCCGGTGAGAAATTAAGGAAGGAAATCACCTGGAAAGAGTTCGATGAGAGGGCAAATCGGGTAGCCAATGTCCTTATCAGTAGAGGTGTTGGCAAAGGCGATAAAGTCATCCACCTGATGTTTAACTCCATAAACTGGCTGGAGGCTTATTTTGGTATTATCAGAACCGGGGCTTGGGCGGTTCCCCTTAGTTTCAGGTTCACCAGCAGGGACATTAAGTATTGTGCTGATATCGCTGAAGCCAGGGTAATGATTTTGGGCAAAGAATTCGTGGAAAGGGTAGCCGATATTCGCTCCCAAATGCCTACGATAACGGATTATCTCGTTGTCGGTGAGAACAAGACTCAGGGGATGGAGGATTTCCAAAGTGTAGTAGACAGGTCATCTCCTGAATCGCCAGGAGTAGTACTGAAAGATGAAGATGCCTGCGGGCTCTATTTTACCTCTGGCACTACCGGTGAACCAAAGCCGATACTGCTTACCCATAAGAATATGGAATGTATGGCTATAACCGAGAGCCATCACCATCATCAAACACACGAAGATAATTTTATTCTCCTTCCTCCTCTCTATCACACCGGCGCTAAAATGCACTGGTTTGGTAGCTTGGTGGTGGGTGGTCGTGCCACATTATTAACCGAAATAAGCCCTCAGTATATCTTTGAGGCTGTTCATAATGAGAGAGGCACAATAGTCTGGCTACTGGTTCCCTGGGCTCAGGATATCCTCGGAGCGCTGGAAAGAAAAGAGTTGAGGAAAGAAGATTATGACTTAGGCCGCTGGCGACTGATACACATTGGCGCCCAGCCGGTTCCTCCCAGTCTGGTGAAACACTGGAAAGAATGCTTCCCTGATATGCAGTATGACACTAACTATGGTCTGGGCGAAGCTGCTGGCCCAGGATGTGTACACCTTGGGATAGAAAACGAAAGGAAAGTAGGTGCTATCGGGAAAGCTGGCTTTAATTGGGAGACTCGCATTGTTGATGAGGAAAGTAGGGATGTTGTTCAGGGAGAGGTGGGAGAGTTACTTGTTAAGGGTGATGGCATTATGCAGGGTTACTACAAAAACCCGGATAAGACAGCTAAGACAATCAAAAAGGGCTGGCTATATACTGGAGATATGGCAAAGATGGACAGCGAGGGCTTCATTTATCTTGTCGACAGGAAAAAGGACGTGGTCATTACCGGAGGTGAGAATATTTATCCTGTAGAAATAGAGGATGTGCTCCGTAGCCATCCTAAAATTTATGATGCTGGTGTAATCGGCATTCCGGATGAAAGATTGGGTGAAATAGTAACAGCGGTGATTGACCCTAAAACTAATGAGGAGTTGACTGAAGGGGAAATAGATGCATTTTGCAAACAGAGCTTACCCCGATATAAAAGACCCAGGCGCATAATATTTGACAAGGTGCCACGGAATCCTACAGGTAAGATAGAGAAAACAAAATTGAGAGAAAAATATGCCAACCGTAAATGATAGGGCGATAATCGGGGCATATATGGAGGTTATAGTTTACGATGAACTTATCCAAGGCTAAGAAGACATTGATTCAGTGTGATTTTGATGGCACGATTACTACAGAAGATGTCAGTTTTATTATATTAGACAGGTTTGCCAGGGGTGATTGGAGACCATTGTTAAAAGAGTACAGAGCAGGAAAGATATCCGTTGGCCATCTCAATACCGAAGCCTTCGCCATGGTTAATGCTGATAAACAAGACCTTCTTAAGGCTATCAGTGGTCGCATAAAGATACGAGACGGATTTCATAAACTGGTGACCTATTGTCGGCAAAGAGACTTTCATATTGCTATCGTGAGCAATGGTCTGGATTTCTACATAAAGGCGATACTAAGTGAAATAGGACTGGATGATATTCCAGTGTCTGCGGCGCAAACAAGCTTCTTACCGGAAGGCTTACAAGTCAGGTATATTGGGCCGGATGGCTTATGCTTACAGGATGGTTTCAAAGAAGCACATGTAGCATCCTTCTTGAAAAGTGGTTATCAGATTATATATGCGGGGAATGGGATTTCCGACTTCCCGGCGGCGAAGCGGTGTCAGCACGTTTTCGCTACGGGTGAACTGTTAGCCTGTTGCAAAGAGGCAAACCTGGAATGTGATGCCTTTACTGATTTCAATACTATTATTAAAGCCCTTGAGATTCTGTAATACATGGTTGAGGAGTAAACAAAAAGAGAGATACGGGTTTTTGGCTGCTATCAAAGTTGTGCATGTGCGAGATTCCTACAACCAGTGAAAAAACCAAATGCCAATAGCCGTATTGACAAAATTCCCGGGATGTATCTATGATTACTGTACGTTACAAAATACCTGAATAAGGAGGCAGCAATGGCCTACTATTTACAGCTCGTGGTGCTTACCGATCAGGGAAGGAAGAACTTTGAGGAAAACCCGGAATGGATTAAGGAGGTAAATAAGGACATCGAGCTTATGGGAGCTAAGATACTGACCCAGTATGCACTGCTAGGTCAATATGATTTTGTCAACATTATCGAAGCTCCGGGCGACGAAGTTGCCGCTAAACTGGCCATAAAACTGAGCGCAGCGGGAGCTTTCCAGCCTATGACCCTGGCGGCCATTCCTCTGGAGAGCTTGATTGAAAGCCTGAAAAAGGGAACACAGACACCGTGGTAACTCCTGCCTCAATCACTCTAGTTTTACCTAGTAGAGTCTGCCGGCTAGCTTTTTCTCTTAGGCCAATTTGCGTAATTTGCCGCTCTGGTAAGCTGTATTATCCAAATTTATAACGTCTGCCGTTGCCGGTAGGCTTTGATATAACGCATGGCAAAATTATCGCGGCCCAAGGCTAGGTCAGTAGCCAGAACAAATGGACGAGCCTTGGCCGCATCCACAATAGGACATGTCACTCCGGCGGCAATGGCAAGAGCCAAAAAGACATTGCTGGCAAGATGGCGGTCAGGCAAACCGAAAGAAAAATTGCTCGCTCCCAGAGTCATGTTTACTCCTAGCTCACTCTTCAACTTGCGAATAGTCTCCAGGGTTACCAAACCAGCGGCTGTATCAGCCGCTACCGTCAATGCTAGACAATCGATGATAATATCCTCGCCGGGGATACCTAGAGATGCAGCCCGCTCCACAATTTTACGGGCGTTGGCTACCCGCCCCTCTGAATTGCTCGGGACACCTTCTTCGCCTTGCACTAAGCCAATGACGGCAGCACCATATTTTTTAACCAAAGGTAACACACTAGCCAGGGAATGCTCCTCGCCAGTGACTGAGTTGATAAGTGCTTTGCCTTTATAAACCTTTAGAGCTGCCTCTAGAGCTACGGGGTCGGCGCTATCAATACACAGAGGTACCTCTACTGTATCCATCACCACTTTCACTGCCTGAGGAAGCAGAGTTACCTCGTCCACACCAGCAGCACCGACGTTCACATCAAGGATATCTGCTCCAGCCTGTACCTGAGCTATGGCTTCTTGGCGTACTATCTCCAGGTTACCTGTCTGCAAGGCTTCGGCCAGTTTTTTCTTACCAGTAGGGTTAATGCGCTCACCGATAAGCACTGTCCGCCGCTCATCACCAATGACTACTTCTTTTGTAGCGCTTGTTACCTTGGTTTCCATTAATCAATTTCCTCCTTTTTACTGTTCGTTGTCTTTTATAATCCTATGTGAGTTGTCTCAGCAAAGGTCTGGGTAGAGTAATCTCAACTCGGCTACAGCTATATGTTATTCGCCTGCACTCAGTGGTGCCATTATACCTCTTTCTTACCCATAATGTCATCTTTCTAATCTCATTTCAGCGTAATAAAACCGCAGACCAGACAATAGTATAACCCGACCCTGAGGGAAATTGACAGAGACGGCTAAATTACCTAAGATATCACTATACCAGTGTCGCTGACGAGGCTTGTGGGAGTATCTAGGAGGAATAACCATGCTCAAATTCAGCGCCAATTTAACCATGCTGTTTAATGAGGTTGATTTTTTAGGCCGTTTTGAGCGGGCAGCTAGAGCTGGTTTCAAGGGAGTCGAATACCTGTTTCCTTATGCATGGCAGAAAGAAGAACTAGTGGAGAAGTTGGATAGATATGGACTTGAACAAGTATTGCACAATCTGCCAGCTGGTAACTGGCCTGCCGGAGAGCGAGGCATTGCCTGCTTACCACAGCGAGTGGGGGAATTCCAGGAGGGCGTGGGGTTAGCTATTGAATACGCTAAAGCTTTGAAATGCCCTCGTCTGAACTGTCTGGTTGGCATCGTTCCTGAGGGCGCGCCAGCAGAAAAGGTACGCCAAGCACTGGTGGATAACCTTCGATTTGCCGCTACTGCCCTGGAAAAAGAAGGCATCCGTTTGCTGGTTGAACCCCTAAATAACAGGGATATTCACGGATTTTATCTAGTGCATACAAAAGATACACTTCGGTTGTTTGAGGAAGTCAATCACGCTAATCTATGGCTCCAGTACGATGTCTATCATATGCAGATAATGGAAGGCAATCTAATCAAAACCATTCGAGATAATCTGGAGCGTATCGCACATATTCAACTCGCAGATAACCCAGGACGACACGAGCCAGGAACTGGTGAAATTAACTTCACCAATTTGTTTCACTTCGTTGAGGAGGCAGGATATGATAGTTGGCTTGGGTGCGAATACCAGCCTGCTGGCGTGACAGAAGATGGTCTTGGTTGGATTAAACCCTATCTTGAAGAAGGAGAGAATTAATGGCAAAACTTGGATTCATTGGGCTAGGGATAATGGGCAAGCCAATGGCTTGCCATCTGCTAGCCGCTGGCTACACAGTCCATGTTTACAATCGGAGTCCGGAGTCAGTTGAGGAGCTATGCTCGAAAGGTGCGATGGGTTGTAGCTGTTGCAAGGAAATAGCACAGAAGTCAGATGTAATATTTATTATGGTGCCGGATACACCTGATGTGGAAACTGTTTTGTTTAGTAAGAATGGTGTGGCAGAAGGTATCAGGCCGGGTTCTATCGTGGTAGATATGAGTTCCATCTCCCCGATTGCTACTAAGGAGTTTGCCGAAAAGCTTGGTGCTCTGGGCGTAGAGATGCTTGATGCCCCTGTTTCCGGTGGCCAGGTAGGAGCAGAAAAGGCGACTCTCTCTATCATGGTTGGAGGCCAGCCTGAGGTATTTGAACAAGTCAAGCCCTACTTCGAGTTTATGGGTAAGAACATCATTCTTGTTGGTGGTAATGGAGATGGTCAGACTTGTAAAGTGGCTAACCAGATTGTAGTTGCCCTGACCATTGAGGCGGTTGGCGAAGCTCTTTTATTTGCCTCCAAGGCGGGTGCTGACCCAGTAAAGGTAAGGAAAGCACTACTTGGCGGATTCGCTCAAAGTCGGATTCTAGAATTGCACGGAGAGCGAATGATTGAGCGTAGCTTTGACCCTGGTTTCCGTGTTCGCTTGCACCAGAAAGACTTGAACCTGGCTCTGCAGGCGGCACGCAGCCTGAGATTGAGCTTACCTAATACATCTACAGCCCAGGAACTGTTTAATGCGGTGGCAGCACATGGGGGTAGTGAGCTAGACCATTCTGCTATGGTACTGGCACTAGAGGAGCTCGCCGATTACAATATCAGCAAATAGGCGGCTTCCTAAAGCCACCTGCGTAGGAATCAGGAGGTAGCGCTCCTTTCAGGCTCACTGGAGCTAGTTCTCCTGCGATAGGGGTGTTTAGCAATAATTGCTTCTATTGGAACGCCGATTGTCTTCTCAGTCTGTGCCGCTATTTCCCACAGTTTCTCTGCTGGTACCTCTCGTAAAGAAGACTCCGCCGGCGGTCGGTGCAGAGAGTAGATTTGGGCCTTAGCAGGTTGTATTTCACCAACTCTTTCCATCCATTCACTTAGTTCTTGGTCGCTGATGTTTTGGATTGTTCCATCTACAAACATCGTTTGCAGGGTGACCTTCTCTAAAGACTTCAAGCCATTCAGTATAGCTCTATAATCCACTTCTCTGCGGGGTCGATTGATTTTTCTGAAGACCTCTACATTACCGGCATCAAGCTTCATTATCTTAAAATCCAGACTAGCCAGGGCTCGGCGCACCGCTTCAATATTCACCGTCGAGGAGTTAGACAATACGCCGATGTTCGCCTTAGGGAAATACTTCTCCTTCAGTTGTCTAGCGATATCAACAAGTTCCTCAAACTGAGGATGAAGTGTTGGTTCGCCATTACCAGAGAATGTAATGTTATCGATTTCCTGGTTCTCACAGAGGATACTTTCTAATGCCTTTCTAAAACCATCCAGCGTAGGCAAACCTCCGAGTCTATCGGCGGCATCCATGGTGCAAACATCAGTCCAACCGTATTGGCAGTAAACACAATTAAAGGAACAAAGTTTGTAGTTCGTGGACGAAACATTCAAGCCTAAAGACGCTCCCAGTCTTCTTGACCTGACGGGGCCATAGATGATTCCTGGCTGTAGCGGAATTGTATCCATAAATAAACTCCCTCTCTTATATCTTCTGCCAAGCCACTGAAGAAATATTATATGCCATCACGAGTAGAGAAATCAACTTCCTAGTTCTAATTTGTACGATTAGTGATTCATTACTCTTTCTTTATGTAGCTTTCTCGTTACATCAAGAAACTCTAGCGGGGTTAGAGAACCAAGGGCTTGATGTAAACGAGTACACTCACTTGACACTCGGATGGCTAACAGCTACAATATTCTCTGTGCCGAGGTAGCTCAGTTGGTAGAGCAGCGGACTGAAAATCCGCGTGTCCCCAGTTCGATTCTGGGCCTCGGCACCAGAATAAGAGCGGAAGTAGTTCAGCGGTAGAACGCCTCCTTGCCAAGGAGGAGGTCGCGAGTTC
>CAZNEL010000059.1:0-10176 GCA_964572285.1 uncultured Dehalococcoidales bacterium
TGTCATGGCACAGGGGATAATAGTTATTGCTGCTGCCAAGGCGGCTCAGGCTGGGGCTAGCCTCGAAGAAGTGATAGATATAACACGTCGCAACATGTCTCGTGTAGATATGCTTGCTGCTTTCGATACGCTGGAATATCTCAAGAGGGGTGGGCGCATTGGCAGGGCACAGGCGTTCCTGGGGTCTATGCTAAGGGTAAACCCGATTATAACTATGAAAGATGGCGTGGTTCATCCTGTTGCTAGGGAACGTTCTCGGGCTAAGGCGCTAGACTATTTATATAACTTTGCTATGAGCTATTCATATGTTGAGGGGTTGGCAGTTGAGAACGCTGCCTGTGAAGATGATGCGGAGATGCTAGTTGAACAGCTTAGTAATAAAATCCCTAAGGAGCGTATTTACCAGTCGAAAACAACCCCTGTGATTGGTACGCATACTGGTCCCGGTCTTTTATTGGTAGCTGTATTGGGGGATAGAGAGTAATTATTAAGCTGAAGAATGAATAATTCTTATGACAGTTAAAATTGTGACCGATAGCACATCGGATTTACCATCCCCGATAGCTCAGCAGCTAGGGATTACAGTGGTACCAGTCTATGTACGCTTTGGTGAAAAGGTTTACCGAGATGGAGTGGATATAAGCCAGGATGAGTTTTACCAGAAACTGGTGACAAGCCCTATTCATCCTACTACCTCCCAACCGACCCCAGCGGACTTTGCTGGTGTTTACAGTAAGCTGTCAAGAGAGGCAGAGGAAGTAGTGTCTATTCATCTTTCCAGTAAGACAAGCGGTACCTACAGTTCAGCGTTACAGGGCAGGGAGCTGGCGGAAACAGGGCGTCGTATCGAGGTTGTAGACTCATTTTCGGTATCTATGGGTCTTGGATTAATAATTATGGCTGCGGCCAGATTAGCTAAGGCTGGTGAGAGCTTGCAGGTAGTAATGGAGGAGATAAAGCAAGCTATCTCTAATATACGCATACTCGGAGTTTTTGAAACCCTTAAATACCTTCTTCTAGGAGGACGAATTAGTAAAACTAAGGTATTGCTGGGGAGTGTACTAAATGTAAAACCGGTGGTTACCATGCGGGATGGTGTGCTTTGCCCTGCCGGCTTAGTCCGCACCCGTTCTAAAGGATTAGAGCGCTTATTTGATTTGGTAAGGACTACTTTGAACGTCGAAGAGATAGCTATTGTGCATAGCACTACTCCTGATGAAGCCAGTTTGCTTAGGGAGCGTATTGCTTCTGTCTTTGATAAAAAGCTGATTCATATAGCTAGGCTAGGACCAGGATTGGGTGTCCATGGTGGTCCAGGCACCCTCATCTTAGCCTTGAGGCAAAAAGGTGGTAGTATTAGCTAAGATGCCGGTGAGAGTAGACCCTCGAGAAAACGATTTTCTTTACCAATGCTACACATACCAAAATTGAATTTTTCTAGCCCTTAGCTATGTTCGTAGTGGCTACGGAGGAAAGGCCTTGCCGATAAATGTTGAGCCGCTGTGTAAAATTCTTGAACTTGAGTGTGAAAAGGGATATTCAGATTCGGCGGTATTTGGTGGTTTAGATAGATTCTTGCGACGTTGGTCCGGGCAGACTGTAGAGTCAATAACTGCCCCGCAACTTTTAAGTCGTTTTCAGAAACTTCGCTTAGTTAATTCCAACTATGCTTCTCTAACTAAGGAACAGCGTAAGCACTGGGTAAGTAGTGTACTCAGCTTTCTAGCTGAATTTGAGCATGGCAAAGCTCGAACCGATGGTGCTAAATCACCCCGGGTGGTGAGCAAGATATCTTTGGCAAGACAACCTGCCGTGGTTAGTAAATCTATTGATTCATCTGCGACTTGTATTAAGGGTATTAGCTCAGGTGTAGCGGCCAAGCTCAAAAAGCTCGGTGTGGAAACGGTTCGTGATCTGCTTTATTTCTTTCCTCGCCGTCACCTTGATTATAGCCAGATGAAGCCTATTTCGCAGCTTAGCGAGGTAGGAGAGCAGACCATAATGGCGAACGTATGGCAGGCTCGGGTGACTATGCTGGGTGGCAGACGTAGCACCGAAGCTATTGTCGGTGACGATACAGGTAATGTCAGAGCAGTCTGGTTTAATAACCCTTATTTATCTAAGAAGCTAACGACTAATACCAGGATAGTGCTCAGTGGTCGGGTAAGCTTGTTTCGTGGGCGTTACGTGTTTGAATCTCCGGAGTGGGAGTTAGTAGAGGATAGAGAGTTGATTCACACTGGGCGTATGGTGCCTATCTATCCTCTCACCCAGGGTTTACGTCCTCGCCAGGTAAGAAAGCTAATGAAAGGAGTTATTGACCAGTGGGCTTGTCAGGTGGAGGATTTTTTACCATTGGAGTTGAAAGAGCGATGTAACCTGCTGGAGCTACCACGGGCAATAAGCCAGGCACACTATCCGGAAGATGAAGAAAGTAAAGATAGGGCCAGGGTTCGCCTGGCTTTTGATGAGCTGTTTCTGCTTCAGTTGGGTGTACTGAGTAAGAAGCGTGCCTGGCAGGAGAACCAGCCGGGTAATTCGTTTAGTATTAAGACACCAGTATTGGATACTTTTATAAAGTCTCTACCCTTCGAGTTGACAATGGCTCAGCAGAGTGTCCTCCAAGAGTTACTAGCTGACTTACAACAATCAAAGCCGATGTCCCGGTTACTTCAGGGAGAGGTAGGCAGTGGCAAGACGGTAGTGGCTCTGGCAGCTTTACTGGTAGCTATTGCCAATGGCTATCAGGGGGCATTTATGGCGCCTACTGAAATCCTGGCCGAGCAGCATTTCGCTACTGTTTGTCAGCTTTTATCTAGATTAGTTCCCCAGGAAGATGAAGGCTACCTGCGCAGTTACCCGGGAATATTACCCCGTCCTCTGACGGTAGCTTTACTCGTTGGCGATATTGACCGGGCTAAAAAACGAGAACTCCACCAGCGTATCTCGGATGGAGATATAGATATGGCTATTGGTACCCATGCTCTGATTCAAAAAGAGGTGAAGTTTCACCGTTTGGGATTAGCCGTGGTTGATGAGCAGCATCGTTTTGGGGTTACTCAGCGTTCTGCCTTACGCCAGAAGGGTTTTAACCCTCACGTATTGGTGATGACAGCAACGCCTATCCCTAGAACCTTGGCCTTAACGTTATACGGTGATCTTGACCTCTCAGTTATTGATCAGCTTCCCCCGGGGAGACAGGAAGTGAAGACAAGATGGCTTAAACCAGCACAGCGGGCAAGCGCCTACGTTTTTATGCACCGTCAGGTGGTTAGCGGGCGTCAGGCCTTTCTTATCTGCCCGTTTGTTGAGGAATCAGAATTTATACAGGCTAAAGCAGCAGTAGCTGAATATCAACGTCTATCTGAAGAGGTCTTTCCCGATTTGAAATTAGGCTTGCTGCACGGGCGCATGCCAGCCACGGAAAAGGATGAGGCAATGCGCCGTTTTCGCTCTGGCGAACTGGATATTCTGGTTTCAACGCCGGTGGTAGAGGTGGGTATAGATGTACCTAATGCTACGGTAATGCTGGTGGAGAGCGCTGACCGTTTTGGTCTATCCCAGCTACACCAGTTCCGTGGTCGGGTAGGGCGGGGGCAAGAACAAAGTTACTGCATGTTTTTGGCGGAGAACCCTTCGGAGATAGGCAGGGAAAGGCTTGACATAATAGAAAAGACTCAAGATGGTTTTCAGCTAGCTGAAGAAGACCTGAGGCTGAGGGGCCCAGGTGAATTCTTTGGTACCCGGCAAAGCGGATTACCTGATTTGCGTATGGCTAAACTCTCTGATGTGTCTCTGCTGGAACTGGCTCGTACCGAGGCGATAAGGCTTTTCCAAATAGATCCTCGCCTAGAAAGACCCGAACATCAGCTTCTTACAAGAGAGCTGGCAAGAGTCTGGCAGCAGGATACTGCTGAGTGGAGCTAGCTAGTTCTAATAGTTCAACTTTGAACTGGAAACTTTAAAAGCTAAAGAATAGAGGGAGTATGCTTTGTTTATAGCTGCTGCTATTGTTTTACTGGCCGGTTTCGTTCGGGCTATTTCCGGTTTTGGCTTTGCGCTTATTGCCACACCCTTGCTTCTGTTCGTGTTTGACCCAAAATCTGTGGTGGTAATCATTATTATCCTTGGTTTTCTTACCGGCTTGTTACTCTTATTACGTACAAGACACTATATTGATAGAAAACGCGTATTGATTATGTGTGGTAGTGGCATACTTGGTATTCCTATAGGTGCTTATCTGTTATCCAGCCTTAATCCCTCAATTATAAAGCTAATCATAGCAATTTTAATCATCCCGCTTTCTATAATTTTGCTGTTAGGTCACTCCCACCAGTTTAAACGGGATAGTCTTGGCTGCGGTATAGCTGGTTTTTTAGGTGGATTGCTCGGAGCTAGTACCAGCTTTAGTGGCCCTCCAGCGGTGCTTTTTCTGCTTAATCAAGGCTTAGTCAAGGAAAGGTTTGTCGGAACTCTTACCGCCTATTTCGTTTTCATGGGAATTGCAAGTGTTGTTGCCTTTTCATCCCTGGGTATGGTCACGATTGATATCTTACTTAAAGTGGCTATGCTTTTACCAACCTCAATATTGGGCTTCTATATCGGCATAAAAATATTACCCAGAATAAACGCCACTCTCTTTAGGAGAATTGCTGCTTCGATAGTGTCCGTAGCCGCGTTAGCTATCATAGTGACTCTTTTATTGGAGTTAGTCTAATGAAAGCCAGTTTGATAGAGTAGCTATATATGTGCTGGAAATGCTGATATTTGAGTGTGTGGTGCCATTCGTGCTATAGTTTAGTTATATTTTGGAAGCTAATTATGAGGTGCTAAGCAGGGTGAGTGGCATATTAACACTTAAGCAGAAGCTTATAGAACTGCTGACGCAGGCAGCAAGCAAGGCACAGCAACAAGGCAAGCTGCCGGTAGTAACGTTACCTGAAGTTGTGGTAGAGCACCCTCAGAAGCCGGAACATGGAGACTACGCCTCAAGTTTCCCCTTGAAATTGGCTCGGGTAGCCGGGCTCAGACCATTAACTATAGCTAATGATATGGTAGCACTCATGGATTCCACGTATGAGATTGATAGGATTACCGTGGCGCCACCGGGGTTCATTAATTTCACCCTTAGCAGCGATTGGTTAACCAGCCAGGTAGAATCAATCATGGAGGCTGGTAATTCCTACGGCAATATTGGCCTGAGTCGGGGTAGCCGGGTACAGATAGAGTTTGTTAGTGTCAATCCTACCGGACCACTTCACGTGGGGCATGGACGTGGTGCTATTCTGGGTAGCACTTTGGCAAATGTGCTGACCGCGGCGGGCTATAGTGTAGAGAAAGAGTATTATATTAATGATGCCGGCAACCAGATAGATGCCTTTCGGTCTTCGCTGTATGCTCGCTATCAACAATGCTTGGATGTTGACGCCGAGATGCCAGCTGATGGTTATTTGGGTAACTATATGGTTGACCTGGCTAAAGAGGTAATTGCTGAAGATGGAGATAGGTTTCTTCATCTGCCAGAGCAAGAGGCAATATCCCAGTTGGGGCAAATAGGGTTGGAGAAGATGGTAAAGCTTATCCGAAACGACCTTGAGCTACTGAGGGTGAGCTTTGACGTATGGTTTAGTGAACGGGAGCTTTATAATAACGGTCAGTATCAGAAGGTGATGGCACTTCTGCAACAGGGAGATTACATTACTAAAAGTGAAGGCGCTGTCTGGTTTGCCTCTACTGCCCTGGGAGAGGATAAAGATAACGTGCTGGTACGGGGTGATGGCTCGCCCACCTATTTTGCTTCTGACATTGCTTATCACTATAACAAGTTCATGGAGCGCAAGTTTGATACCGTAATTAATATCTGGGGGGCTGACCACCAGGGTCATGTATCCCGGATGAAGGCTGTGCTGGGTGCATTGGGTATTGACCCTGAGCGGCTTAAAGTGTTGCTCTCCCAAATGGTTACCCTGCGGCGTGGCAGTGAATTAGTTCGTATATCGAAACGTAGCGGTGATATTATTACTTTACGTGAGGTGATAGATGAGGTGGGAGTGGATGCCTGCCGCTTCTTCTTTTTGTCTCGCTCGGCTGATAGCCAGATGGACTTTGATTTGGAATTGGCCAAAAAAGAGTCAGCCGATAACCCGGTGTACTATGTCCAGTATGCCCATGCCCGCATTGTCAGTATCCTTCGCCTGGCTGAAGAAGGAGGGATTGATTATGGGGATGGCGATGTTTCTTTGCTGGCTAGTGAGCCAGAATTAACCTTGATACGCAAGATGCTACTTCTACCTGAGATAGTGGAGATAGTAGTCTGTACTCTGGAGCCTCATCATCTTACCTATTATGCTCAGGATTTGGCTACTGTGTTCCACAGTTTTTATAAACAGTGCCGTGTCGTCTCTCAAGATAAAGCACTAACTAATGCCCGCCTCAAGTTAGTTGCGGCAGCCAAGCTAGTCTTGGCTAATACTCTTCATCTTATGGGAATGACGGCGCCGGAGAAGATGTAATTAGTAGAGGAGACAGGATGAAGAAACGAGTTTTTTCTGGGGCTCGTCCCACCGGTCGGCAGCACCTGGGTAATTATCTGGGTGCGATACAAAATTATGTGAATTTACAGGAAGAGTACGAGTGTATCTATTGTATAGTAGATATCCATGCGCTAACTACATTGGAGGATACCGGAGGTCTACAGAAAAATATCTATGACATGATGCTTGATTGGTTAGCGGTTGGGCTTGACCCTCAAAAGAGTATTCTTTTTGTCCAGTCCCATGTCCCCGAAGTTATGGAATTACACACCTTGCTTAGCATGGTTACCCCGCTGGGCTGGCTACTCCGTGTGCCTACCTTTAAGGAAAAAGCAAGGCTTCAGCCACAAAATGTAAACTACGGGCTGGTAGGCTATCCAGTTTTGATGACGGCTGATATTGTGCTTTATAAAGGTGAGGTTGTGCCGGTTGGTGAAGACCAGTTGCCTCATTTAGAACTAGCTAGAGAGATTGCTCGCCGTTTTAACAACCTGTTCGGCAACACCTTCCCCGAGCCAGAAGCAAAGCTTACCTCGTTTCCTTTGATACTAGGGCTGAATGGTAAAGAGAAGATGAGCAAGCAACTGGACAATGATATAGAGTTAGCTCTTTCTGATAAAGAGACAGTAGAGCGGATAATGACGGCGGTTACTGATCCGGCTCGTCGTTACCGCAACGACCCGGGGCATCCGGAGATATGTAATATTTATCGGCTCCACGGATATTTTAGCTCGTTCCGATTAGAGGAAATAGCCAGCCAGTGTCGTGCAGCTAAGATTGGCTGTGTTGAGTGTAAGCAACTTCTGGCTCAGGAAATTAATACCACTCTTAAGCCCTTCCGCGAACGGCGGGCGATACTAGCAAATAAGCCTAAGTATATAGCTGATGTCCTGGCTGATGGCGCTGGGCGGGCTCGGCTTATTGCCAGAGAGACCCTCAAAGAGGTCAAGCAGAAGATGGGGCTTATTTAATTAACTCAATTAGCGACCACTGTTTTTCTGCCTCGCTATAGCAGAGTTGGAACAGCTTATTATCTTTAGTGCAGACCCGAAAATACCTTTTCCCCGGCTCATGCCAGGCTTTTTCTGTTTCTTGAACCTTATACTGTATACCTTTCCATAGGAAAGACCTGGGTTCCTCGGCATATGTGTGTCCTGAGTAGCAATTGACTTTAAGATTGTTCACCGTTGTACTTCTAACATTAAATGATCCGGCCTTCTTTTTTTGCCTGTTTATCCAGATAAACTCCGATTGCTAAACCAATGGCAGTGCCAATGCCTGTACCAATACCAAGATTTTCGAATATAGCACCAAGGGCGGTGCCAATTCCCGCGCCAATGGTCATCCCGATTCCGATGTAGTGTCCTTCACTAATCAGTTTATGGTGCTTCTGTAGGTGCTTGATAATATTGTTAATCGTCTTGAAATAGCTCTTACGTTTCTCTTTGGGCGTGTGAACTAGGTAACCTAAATCTTGAGTAAGCTGTGAGATATCTTGCTGAAATATCTGGCATTGCCCACACCTGGAGGAGAAGCTATAAACCCTTTCAGCTACTCGCAGGAGTAAGTCTAGTTTATATTTCTTCTGGTCTTTCTGGATGAGTATATCTTTATGCAGGTTGATTTCTTTAGCAATATCATTATACCAACGACTGTGAGCTTTCATGCTATCCATACTTTTTAGGTGCTTTGTATTAATAAACCCCAGCCACCTTTATCTCCCTGTGACACAGATAATACGACTCATATTATAACATTTTTAACTGAACTAGATGTCGAGCTAAAACAATAAGCGAAGTTGGAAAGGAGCACTTCCAGTCTATCGAGGGTTCTATTACATAACCTGGTTGCATAAGTTTGAGAACACCTGAGTTTTCATTAGTCCCTATCTCCCCACAAGAATACGCTGCAGGCGAGCGTTATAGTAGCTAAAGCAGCACCAACGATGGCAAAACTGGTATCAAAACTGATCCAGTCAATGAGATAACCAATGGCTGGTGCTAATGCACCAGGACCACCAATGCTACCAACATAATAGATGCCTAGTATCATTGACCGTTTACGTTCCGGGGAGTGATTAATAAGATAGGTTTCTGACACAGGTATAAGGAAAAACGCAGACATACCGACAGCAACTAGTACTGCTGACATGCTCCAACCATAGGATATCAGAGTTAGTAGATAAATTATCAGACTTGCAAAGAGGCTGGTGGCGATTATCATCGGCACTTTTCCCAACCTGTCGCAAAGATATCCACCCACAGGAGCCGCCCAGAGCCCACCAGAGTAAACAACGGCTAAAAGTGCACCTGCGGCTCCTTCTTCTATATTAAGTTGGTCGACAAGAAATAAGGGGATGAAGGCTATTACAGCCCAAATCACCGCCTCACTCACTATGGCAAGAATAAGAAAGACGATTAGTCGGCGCCATTTGCCTGAAGTGAATATTCCTAACTCATTTACTATTGCCTCTGTCCCAGATTTCTTGTCATATATATGACGGCTAAGGAAGATATACAGGATAATTCCAAATGCGAAAACCGGAATAGCTAGGCCGATGAATGAGCCACGCCAGCCAAATGCATTGGCAAGGGCAATGGCAATCAAAGGAGATAAGAAATAGCTGGCAGAGCCTCCTATCTGGTGAATACCCAGTGCTCGGCCACGTCCTTCTGGTACTACTGATGCTGAAACCAATGGCGTAGCTGCGGGGTGATAACCACCACCCATAGCACCCAACAGTACTAAAAAGGAAAGCATCACCATATAGGTTGGGGAAATACCAACTAGAAGCCCAGCCAATGCCATGCCAGAAATACCGATGGTTATCATTAGACGAGGACCAATACGATCAGCCAGCCACCCTGCTGGTAGTTGGCTGATACCATAAGACAACGTGAATGCTGAGACCAACCAGCCTGCCTGGGAGTAATCAAGAATAAAGTCGTCACGAATGTAAGGTAAGAGGGGTACCAGTAACGCTACCAGTAAATGATGTCCAAAGTGGGCTAGCACCAAGAAAGGTAGTATCTTTGAATAAAAGACAGTAAAAGTTGACTTTTTCATTGTAACATTCTAAAAATTACCGTATAATTAATTCAACTAAACCATCCTCATTGTGATATATAGGTCTTTGTGTAAGCTGGTTTCTTTGACAATATCATAATACCAACGACTGTGAACTTCCATAGTATCCCACACCTGTTAGATGTTTTTATTGGGAAACCCTTCCTCTCCCTTATAAAAGTTGAATTCTTTATCACATAGAAGAACACCGAGGTTTGCCCCTGCTCAAAACTGTCTAGTAGTTCTCCGCTATGAACTCGTCTCTTGAAGATATTTAAAGGCAGACATGGCTGCAGTAGTACCATCCCCAACTGCAGCCGCAATCTGGCGAGATGAGTTCCGGCGGACGTCACCGGCAGCAAAAATACCAGCAGCCGAAGTAGCCATTATTTCATCAGTGACAATGTAGCCGGCATCGTCAAGCTCAACAATGTTGAAAAAGTTTTGGCTATTGGGCATGAGCCCTATGGCAACAAAGACGCCATCTACTTTCAAGTTAGACCGCTGTCCTGTTTTAACATCGCGTAGCTTAAGCCCTTCCAGTACTTTCTCTCCCAAGACATCTTCCACCACGGTG
>CAZNEL010000060.1:0-10020 GCA_964572285.1 uncultured Dehalococcoidales bacterium
CTCGATATCCAGGGCCACAACCTGGCGCCTTAGACCACTGGGCTACACTCACCATAGGTAGTATAGATATTATAGCCAAAAGGTCGTGTTCTTTCAATGCCCAGCCCTCATTTTAGGCTAGCATTACCATAGTAACCCCCACACCTCCCTCGCCATATTCACCAGGACGGTATGATTTGACCAATGGATGCTTGGCGAGACGCTCGCGGACTACTCGACGCAGCGTCCCGGTCCCCTTACCATGGATTACCTTAACCTGGTAAAACCCAGCCGTAAAAGCATCGTTCAGGTAATTATCAAGCTTTAGCAGTGCCTCGTCTACGGTAAGGTGACGAAGGCGTACCTCATCAGTTACCGGCGTGGCACGGGCATGATACTCATTTTTTTTCACGATAGATAATACCTCTGGTTTGATTTTAGAACGATACTTCCGCGGGCTGGCGTGTCTTATAGACAAAAGAGATTATAATCAGGGCTATCCCGGAAACCAAGATGCTGAGGCTGAATATTTCTAGGGGTACTAAGAAATCCTTAGACACCTGTAATAACCAGATCTTAAATGTTGAAGGAATATCGAGAGATGGCAACTGTATCCTGGCAATGTTCTTGTAAATAAAAACGCCAGCGTATTCAAGAGCTCCGTAGGTTGTAAATACGATACCCAACTTGCGGGTAGCACCTCTTACCTCGCGATTCATAAGAATAATGCCCAGAATTAGTAACAAGATAAAAACAATCAAAGCTATATAAGCGACTTGAGCATAACTAATGTATTGCCTTATTTGCTCAAGCTGGAATAGAACATCAGTGTCTAACGAGGCTTCATTAAACTGAAGGCTAAGTGGTATCATTTCGTCGATATTTTGGTTAGCTTCACTAATATAAAGTTCTACTACAGATGGAGGTGCTCCATTAAGCTCCGGTGGTGGAGATTGTAAGATAACTGCCCTGAGGTTAGCCTTTAAACTGTCTCTCAACGGCTCTAGCGAGACTTCTAAACTGAGGCTATTACTTTTTCCCAACAAATAATCATAACCTGAATGAATGCCAACGTCTATCTGTTCTCTCGCCCAGGGCTCAATGTCAACAAGGGTACTCCCTAGCACCCCAGCCATATATGATTCATCTTGAAGAAGTTGATCGTCGATTAAATCACTGGCAAGTGATTGTATATCAAATTTGTTAATCTCCTTGATAACGAAGTCTGGGTTGAGGATAGTGTAATTCAGCGTAAGCACTAAGCCAAAGATGGATAAGGAGAGAAAAAGCAAGAAGCTTAAAAAACTTAAAGCCAAGACCTTAAGTACCTTCATTTAAATAATATCCTTAATATTCACTGATACTGACATTAAAGCCATGGTTTTAATTCCTGCTAAGCCCTGTTGACCATATTCTACAGCTAGCTGCTAGTGAGGTCAACTCTAAGTCTCTCTCCTGGTTAACGCCTGAGGTTGGGGATGAGGTGTATAATACTATCCGACCCCACCGAGCGCTGGGATAGCTCACCCCACAACAATTTCTGGAACAATATCAGCAACACCAAAGAGGTGAGATTAGATGCTACTAATCATATGAACGGGTACAAAACGTTGTTGTCACTTTAGCAATAGTGGTATAATACGTCTTGCACCAAGGTGTTTTACACTGGCAGCGATATGGTGGCAAATCCTTGTCTTTATAGGATGCCAGCAGCCTATAAAGATATAGGGCGAAAAAAATTCTTCGAAGGGAGAGATTACTAAGATGGCGACCACTAAAGAGCTAATCGAGGAGTATCAGCAGAAAAGAGCCAAAATAGAACAGATGGCTTCCCCTGAGGCTATCGAAAAGCGCCACAAGAAGGGGCAGTGGACAGCCCGGGAAAGGATAGACTACTTCTTCGACAAAGGGACTTTCACTGAGATAGGTTTGTTTGTTAAGCATCGAACCACACACTTTGGCATGGATAAGGTGGAGGTGCCAGCAGAAGGAGTGGTAACAGGTTATGGCCTAGTGAATGGTAGACCGGTTGTCGCCTTCTCTGAGGATTTTATGGCTATGGCTGGAACTTTCGGTGAATATCACGGATTAAAAGAAGTCCGGGCTATTGAGTTTGCTAAACAGATGGGGTGGCCAGTGATTGGTATGAACGACTCTGGTGGTGCCCGCCTCCAGGAGGGAATGGATACGCTAGAAATGTATGGTAACCTATTCCGGACTCAAATCCAAGCGTCAGGTATAGTTCCCCAAATAGCTGTGTTAATGGGACCCTGCCTAGGAGGGCAGGCGTATCACCCCATAATGCAGGATTTCCTCATTCAGTGCCGGGACACTGGCTTCATGGGAATTGCCGGCACAGCTTTTGTTAAAACCCAGCTCGGCGAGGAGATTTCTCTCCAAGAGCTCTCAGGATGGAAAGCCCATGCTGTTAAATCAGGGCAGACCCACATTGTAGCTGATGATGATAAGGATGCCCTAGACAAAGCCAAAGAACTTCTATCCTTCTTCCCTTCCAACAACCAAGAACTACCACCTTGCATCACCACTAAGGATGACCCATGGCGGACATGCCCTGAGTTGGATACCATAATACCGGATCGCCCGAATCAACCCTATGATATGTTTAAGGTGATTAATGCCATAGTAGACGATGGTTCCTTCTTTGAAACTTTGAAACACAATGCTAAGAGTGTAATCACTGGCTTTGCCCGCTTTAACGGCCGCCCGGTGGGTATCTGGTCAAACCAGCCAATGTGGGCCGCCGGAACTATCGATATTGATGCTGCCGACAAAGGTGCCAGATTCATCCGAACCTGTGACCTATTCAACATCCCAGTAGTCGCCCTTGGGGATTGCCCCGGCTACATGATAGGCTCCGAGCAAGATTGGAAGGGTATTCTGCGCCACGGTGCTAAACTGCTCTTTGCCTGGGCAGATGCCACTGTGCCTCTGATTTCAGTCATGGTGAGAAAATCCTACGCCGGTGCCCACTATGGGATGCTAGATAAGGGCATCGGTGCTGACCTTGTTTTTGCTTGGCCGACAGCACGAGTAACCATCGTCGGTGCTGACACTGCCGCTAGTGTTATCTTTGCCCGAGAGATTAGGGAATCAGAAAATCCGAAAGAGACACAAGCAAAAAGAATCAAGGAATACAGTGACATCTATGAGAACCCGTACTGTGGTGCTGAGCGAGGCTATATTGACGAGATAATAATGCCCAGTGATACCAGGAAGGTCATCAACAGAGCGTTGAATATTCTGTGGAACAAAAATAAGGATAACAAGGCATTTAAGGCTAAGCCGTGGAGAAAATACTCCAATATTAATCTGTGAGGTAAAACTGCCATAGAGATAATTCCTGCCGTAGACCTGAAACAAGGCAAGTGTGTCCGCCTGTACCAGGGTAATTATCATGTGGAAACGATATTCTCTGATGAGCCAGTTGATGTCGCTTTGCAGTGGCAGTCACTAGGGGCACCAAGATTACATATTGTTGATCTTGATGGTGCCGCCAGCGGTAACCTGTATAATCTAGACATTATCACCGAAATAGCTAGTTCCCTACTGATCCCTACCCAACTGGGTGGTGGAGTCCGTCAACTACAAACGATAGAGCAATTATTTAAAGCTGGCATAGAGCGTATTGTTCTGGGCACAGCCGCTGTAGAAGACCCTGAGTTAGTTGAAGAGGCATGTCGTAAATTCAGCGAATCTATCATCATTGGCATTGATGCCCGGGAGGGGCATATTGCCACCCATGGTTGGCAGCAACAAACCGGACTAGAAGTAGTAGAATTTGCTAAGTCCATGGCCAGGCTGGGAGTCGGACGCTTTATCTATACTGACATTAGCCGTGACGGCACCCTCACCGAGCCTAACTTCACCGCTATCGCTGAGCTAATAGAGGAAATTAGGTTGCCTATTATCGCCGCCGGGGGTATCTCCTCACTCACCCACCTCAAGATATTAAAAAAGCTCGGTGCTGAAGGGGCCATTGTTGGCAAGGCACTTTACACCGGGGGCATCAACCTGAAACAGGCTTTACATACGATTAATCAAGATTAAAAAGAGGTTCACCACCAATGATGAAATATAATGATAAGGGCCTTATCCCAGCGATAGCTCAGGATGCCGATACTGGCGAGGTGCTGATGCTGGCTTACATGAATGAGGAAGCGCTGCGCCGAACACTATCCAGCAATGACGTATGGTTTTACAGTCGTAGCCGGCAAGAACTGTGGCACAAAGGAGCAACCTCAGGCAATTACATCAAGGTACACTCAATATGGAAAGACTGTGATAACGATACCATACTAGTAAAAGGAAAAGCTGTCGGCCCTGTATGCCATACCGGCAATAAGACCTGCTTCTTCCAGGAACTAACCCCAAAAGATATAGAAGACTAATCAGAGGGAATTTGAGCTGTCTCCTCAGGCTGGTCAATTTCTATTGCCTTCTTCAGTGCTGCCAGACCAACCTCTAGTTGGCTATCATCTGGCTCTCTGGTAGTTAGCGACTGTAACCACAAACCTGGGGCAGCTATAGCCCTGACCAAAACATTATTAATATGCCTGGCATTAAAATAGATAACCTCATAGCCAAGAGCAGCAATAACCGGGATGAGTACAATCCTTGACAGCACCATGAGCCACAGTGCCGGGCGACCAACCAAGGCAAAGACTATTATAGCTATAATCAGCACCACAAATAGAAAACTGGTACCACAACGCACGTGAGCTGTGCTGTATTTTCTAACCTCTTCTACTTCCAGCGGAACACTCCCTTCAAAGGCATTCACCGATTTATGTTCGGCCCCGTGATAAGCAAAGACACGCTTAATATCGGGCAACAGTGCCATTATCCAAAGATAGAGAACAAAAATAACTGCCCGAAAGCCTCCATCTATCAGGTTAAATACCAGGGATGAATTAATAAAAGGGTCAAGCAACTTCGTTAAGAAAAGAGGTACTAAAAAGAATAGACCAACAGCAAAAGCCAGAGAAATAGTTACCAGAAGCCAGGTCAGCCAACCTGATATTTTTCCCTCTTCCTCTTCTAGAGATACATTGGCCGAGTAAAGCAGACTTTTTATGCCCAGAACCATAGCCTCAATCAAGACGACGACTCCTCGTATCAACGGGGTTTTCCTCATCCAACCGGTATAGAGAGTGGAAAGCGGCTTGATATCTAAGGCTATCCCGCCATTGGGGCGACGCACCGCAGTAACCACAGCCTTCTGTCCCCGCATCATCACCCCCTCGATGACTGCCTGCCCTCCATAATAGAATTTCTTAGCCATAGTAACCCCTTATAAACAAAAAAAAGCGGGTTGTCGGACCCGCTCTTCTTCTCCAACATATCGGCTTAATCTTCCAGCTTGTAGCGACGCTTAAACCGCTCTACTCGCCCAGCAATATCTATCACCCGGCGTTCCCCGGTAAAAAACGGGTGACACTTACTGCATAGCTCAACCTTTAGGACCTTCCTGGTAGAACCAGTAGTAAAGGTGTTACCACAAGAACAAATTACCTTGGCATCAGTATAATACTCGGGGTGAATCTTGTCTTTCATGCCTTTTAGCTAGCGTAAACGCTAACCCGCCTCCTATCATTGCTTGTCGGCTCAAATTTAACCACGCCATCAATAAGAGCAAAGAGGGTATAGTCCCTGCCTACACCTACATTATTGCCCGGGTGAATACGAGTGCCCCGCTGCCGGACCAAAATAGTCCCAGCGTGTACCACCTGTCCAGCGTATCTCTTCACTCCAAGCCGTTTTGGTTTACTATCACGACCTAAGCGGCTGGAGCCACCTGCCTTTTTATGTGCCATCTTGAACTACCTCTTTTTTCTTACGCTGACGAACCTTTTTCACCGGCTCCTCCGCCATAGCTCCTGGTTCAACTATTCTGTCAATAACCAGACTGGTATAGAACTGACGATGTCCCGTTTTCTTACGATAACGCACCTTTGGCTTATATTTAAAGACGATGATTTTCTTACCCTTGCCTTCCCCCTGCGAGGTGGCAATTACTTTGGCTCCATCAACCGTGGGCGTACCCACTACTACTCGGTCGCCATCAGCAATAAGTAATACCTTACCTAATTCAACTGCACCACCATCAGCCACATCCAGACGCTCGACATCTATAGACTGACCAGGGGTTACTTTATACTGCTTTCCACCAGTTTCAATAAGAGCGTAAATTTTTCTCCTCCTAAGCTTACCTATTCTACCAATTAGATTATAAGGTGTCAAGTTCTGGTACTCGCTGTTCTTTATGATTCAATGTAAACCGTCAGCGTAAATGAAACACAATAGGGGTATGGGTGGGGCTTCGACAAACCATGATGGGTAGTAATTCTGGTAGGATAGTGAAAGGGTATAGTTACTCATTTCTTTTCTGCTTCTAGCGCTCCATCGGGTAAATCACTACGAACAACATTGACAGCATCCCCTACAGATTCCATTCGTTAAATATCAGTGGTAAGGTGGGCAAGACGCTGGCCTAGGTACTGTGGCAGGTTGACTATGTCCCTAGCTTCGCTGACTACAATCTTCGCTTGTCCCAGTGGCTCAGCAGTTTTTCACCTCCGGAACCGCCGATCATGAATTCGAAGAACTACTCATTCTTATTTTCTGGCTCATTGAGAATAATGATAACCAGCTTCTAATGCTTTTAAGTTAATATCTTCGGTACCCCGGGGAATGCTCTCTCTAACCGCTTTTTCCATAGCAGTTTTGCTTACTATGCCGGTCAAGCTGGTGAGCACGCCCAGCATCACGATATTAGCCACAATTATCTTACCTAATTTCTCTGATGCTATACCGGTAGCGGTAACTTTATCCAGTTTAACCCCGGCCTTCTGAGGGATTCGGGATATAGTATCAGTATCGACAATCACCCTCCCTCCCTCTTTAACATTATTAATATACTTATCTAGAGCCTCTTGAGACATGGCTACCAGAATATCAGCCTCTTCTACAAAGGGATAATAAACATTGCCATCAGAGATAATCACTTCAGCGAGGCAAGCTCCGCCTCTCGCCTCAGGCCCATAAGACTGAGATTGAACCACTTCTTTCCCGTCATGAACCGCCGCCCTGGCCAGGATGATTCCTGAAAGCACTATTCCTTGCCCTCCAAAACCAGTGAAGATCACTTCAGTTCTTGGCATTTTATCCCCTCCTCTTCTCGATGTTTTCCCTGATAGAAGCTCCGTATTCATCCTTCTCTATATCCACAAACTCACCGATAATGAATTTATCCTGTAACTCTTCCTTAGGTATTCCCGCTACTTGCTCTTTCCTTAACGAATTTTCTTTAATCCACTTCATCATCTGCAATGCGCTTCCTACTTTATTTCTCCTCCCGTATTGTGTAGGACATTGAGCGATAATCTCGATAAAAGCGAACCCCTTTTTCTGGATACCCTTCTTGATAGACCTGATCAAAGGTATAGCATGATAAGTAGTCCACCTGGCGACATAGGTAGCTCCGCAGGTAGCAACTAAATCACACAAATCAAACGGGTATTCAATATTTCCCGATTGGGAGGTCATCGTGAAAGCTCCACGAGGAGTAGTAGGTGAAAATTGTCCACCGGTCATCCCATAATTAAGATTATTAACTACTATAGCTACTAGGTCAACGTTTCGCCTTGCGGTTTGAATAAGATGGTTCCCACCAATAGCCGCAGTTTCACCGTCTCCCATATGGCAGAGCACAGTCAACTCAGGGTTAGCCAATTTTGCGCCGGTGGCAAATCCTAAGGGTCTACCGTGGAGAGTGTGAAGATAATCTCCTATCCAGTAAGTACACATCCTTCCAGTGCAACCACTACCACCCACCCATAAGACTTGATCTATATCCAGTTTTAATTCCTCTATTGCCTTCAAGGTATAATACCAGACCTGAGGTATGCCACAACCGGAACACCATAAATGAGGAGTAGCAGCACGGTCTGCCCTGAAATATTTTCGAGCCGGGTGTCTTTCCAATTAAATCACCCCCCTTATTAGGTCATATATTTCTGTCGGCTTATGAAGCTCAACCCCCGGCTTGGGAAAGGAGATAATCTCTGTTTTCCCACCAGCCGCCCTCTCTACCTCCCTTACCATTTTACCCATATTCATCTCCGGAAAGATTATGGCTTTAGGCTTTCTCATCACGAGGTCTTTAATAACTCTGTCAGGAAAAGGCCAGAGAGTTATTAACCTGAGATAACCTACTTTAAGCCCCTGTTTTCTGGCTTCCAGAACAGCGCTTTTTACGGACCTGGCTACCGAACCATACGCTAACACTATCACCTCGGCATCTTCCAGGTATGCCGACTCGATTTTAGTTAGCTGTTCCACCTTTTTTTCAACTTTATTCCATAATCGGGTAACCATAGCATTCTGCACTTCGTAAGACGTAGACGGAACGCCTGCTTCCGTATGTGTAAGACCAGATACCGGCATACTATAACCCTTACCAAAGGCAGACATAACCGGAACATCAGTATCACTGTTCACTTTATAAGGAATAAAGTCTTTAGGAGGAACTTCCGGTTTTTTTCTCTCCACGATTTTTACCGTTTCGGGAATGATCACTTTCTCTCGCATGTGGCCTACTATCTCGTCAGCCATAATAAAGGTAGGTACTCTATAAATTTCAGACAGGTTAAAGGCTTCTACGGTAAGGTCAAACATCTCCTGAGGAGATTCCGGGGCGAGGGCTATAATTGCGTAATCAGCATTACTGCCATACCTTACCTGATAGACATCTCCCTGCATAGTTTTGGTAGCTATTCCAGTTCCCGGGCCAGCTCTTTGTACATCTATAATTACACACGGGGTTTCGATTATAGCGGCAAAACCTATACATTCCTGCATCAGGCATATTCCATTACCCGAGGTAGCAGTCATAGCCTTCCCTCCAGCACAAACAGCACCAATGACCATAGTCATGGAATCAAGTTCATCGGCACCCTGGACAAAAATTCCGCCAACATCAGGCAGCCTCCAGGATAGTCTTTCCGAAATTTCGGTAGCCGGTGTAATAGGATATCCAGCAAATAAATTACATCCGGCAGCTAGTGCGCCTTCAGCACAGGCCTCATCACCTTGCAGCAAATGAGTGCCCGAAAGAATTCTTTTATGCATCCTCTCCTCCCTCCAAAGCTATAGCAAAATCAGGACAGTATAATTCACACATCCCGCAAAGAGAGCAATCCTCTTCATCCTCTACCTTTGCCGGATATACTCCTCTCAAATTTCGCTCCTCCGAGCGATACAAAACCTTCTTAGGGCAAAACTCTATACAGATACCGCACCCTGTACACAGACTTTCATCTATAGATATTTTTGGCATATTTTCCCCTCTGTACTATCATTTAGGTATACACGCTTGGCCTCATAGAACATATCGAGCCCTCCTCAGTATATCCTAAGAACACTTCCAACCAGTGTAAATACTAGCAGCTGTAGCGGCACATTTTTTATACTATTAGTGACATTATCTATCATTCGTCCCATTACAGGACAAAGTTAGAGATAACATTTTAGCTTTATAATATATGATAGAGGTCAAGAAATCAATAATAGGGGTAGTGTATCATTTTCAAATTGATGAAATTGTAAAACTTGTCGCTTGACATTCTAGTAGATTTATTGTACAGTGTATCTGTACAAAGTATATTGATATTGTTAGAGGAAAGTCATGGTTATAGAAACGACATACACTAATGCTAGAAATTCTTTTGTTGCCTTCTGGGATGAGGTAATATCAACTCGTGAACCTATTTTTATTACTCGCAGGGGCGCAGAGACTGTTGCTCTGATTTCAGCAGATGAACTAAGTAGTATAATGGAGACAGTTCATTTGCTCCGTTCTCCGGAGAATGCCAAGAGATTATTATCAGCGTTGAACCGTGCTTACGAAAATAGTGTACAACCATCATCCTTAGATGAACTCAAGGAAGAGTTGGGGGTTGAGCAAAGATAACCACGAGCAAAGATCAAAGACAAGAAAGCCAGTATTTCAGCCTGAGTTCA
>CAZNEL010000061.1:0-9748 GCA_964572285.1 uncultured Dehalococcoidales bacterium
CCGAGGGACCTGATGGGTTGTATCTTATTGACCAGCATGCTGCCCATGAGCGTATTCGCTTCGAACAGATCAAGAAGCAGATGGCACAGCAGAAGATAGAAGTTCAGGGACTGCTGGAACCGGTAACCTTTGAAGTTAGTCCGCGGCAGGATGAAGTTTTGAAATCACACCATGACAGCCTGGCCGAATTTGGCTTTACTATGGAGAGCTTTGGTGATAGAACCTATCTGGTCAGGGCAATTCCAGCCCTGTTACATGATAAGGACTGGTTAGAGATGATGAGAGAAGTTCTTGACTCCTCATCTGCGGGTGACTGGACTGAAAGTATGATTATATCAATGGCTTGCCACAGTTCAGTGCGAGCAGGGCAGACATTAACTGATGATGAGATGCGGGAGCTTATTTTGCAACTGGAGCAGGTGGCCAATCCTCATACCTGCCCTCATGGCCGTCCAACCATGATTTATTTCAGCTCCGGACAATTAAGAAAGGAGTTTGGCCGAAGCTGAAAGATGGGATTGGCAGGCGATAGACTATTATAATAAGCGCCTGAGGTTGCTAATAACCAATTGACATCCTTTTCGTTATGATATAAAGAGAATGCTTATGAGAGGGTGGTAATCTACTAAGATATATGGCACTATAATGAACGGAGTAACCAAGTAACTCTTACTTGAAATTTGCCGACATTTCGCCTAGAATGAGATAAAGGGTACCTACCAAGAATTGCCTGACAGATGCTCATTGTAAATCGAGGAAGCTATAGATGCCGAAAGATGATGATATGAAACTGACCTGCCGTCAGTGTGGTAGAGAGTTTCTATTTACTAAGACTGAGCAGGATTTTTATGAGCAGAAGGGCTTCACGCTGCCTGGTCGCTGTCAGGAATGCCGTTCCAACAGGCAAAACCAGGCACATCAGGTTGTTTGTTCTCATTGCGGGACCGAATTAGAAAAAGAAGCCGCCATCTACTGCACCGTTTGCCTGGCAAGTGCTCATCTTGAAACTGAGCTAAAGACCAAGCAAAGTCAGCAGGCAGCTAGTGCAGCATATACCAAGCTGCAGACTAGTGAATCTCAGAAAGCGGAGCTCGAAGAGTTGCTGCGTCAGAAGAATCAATTGTTAGCGGAGATGGAGTTGAAGGTTAATACTTTAAACCAGGATTTAGAGAAAGCGCATCAATTTTATGCTGCCCTGGGCTCACTTCGACCAGTACTAGATAGTTTAGAAAAAAAACTGGAAAACTTGGAACATGCTCAGGATAAAACCAATGAGAGAATGCTTCAAATAGTTCAGAGAATGCACGAAATGTATGAGAATACTGGACTACTAGAAGTAATCAAACGCAGCCTGAGACCTCACTCGAGTCAAGACACCCAGCCGACATGAGGCTCCCTTTACTATTCCAGATCAAATAAATACCTGGCAGACAAAAAACCACTAACTAAATCTACTCCACAGATGAAAAGACGTCTCTCTGGTAGCGAGGTGATGTACTAGCATCTGGTTGCACTTGGTTCAAGGGGTGAGTTAGTCACTGCTTTTGCCGATAAGACTAAGGCAATTTCTTAACAGCTTCGGCAAACTCTTCCTTGGTGAATGCCTTAAGCGTTGTCATCCTTATGTTCCCAAGGGAGTTTAACTCCACCCCTTAATACCATCTCACTTCAAACTTCCCTATTACCTTGTCATTTTTCTCACAAAGGTTACCAAGAATAGTGCTATGCTGAAAACCCCGATAAATGACTCAAAGGCACCGATTCCTCGTATCCAGTCATTATTGATTTCTAGCCAACTCCCATAACCTAGAGCAGTAAAAGACACCGCGCTAAAATAAAGAGAATTCCAAAAAGCTGACCATGCCCATATGGAACCAATGATAAAATAAATTAGTGCTAAACCTACCATAACTGATGCTGCCCACACGATAACTCTTAGAGGTTTTTCACCATAGCCACATAGCAGTTTGAGCACCCAACTCCAAAGCTTTAGGTGCGGCTTCTTCTTCCAGCTTTGAGTATTTCTCTTTGCCTCCATCTCCCGATAAAAAAATTCACCTGCAACGTCATATATGCCAGCATTGGTATACCACTGCTTTAAGCGCCGATACGTATCCTCTGCGGTTTCAAACTCACCAGTTAACTCACATGCGAGAATATAGTCTCCCCAGTCTACAGATGTAAAATTGGTATCACGAGAGAACTTAGTATCCGCCAAATAAGCTCCCTCAAACTTGGCACTATACAAATTAGCCCCCTCTAGATTGGTACATTCTAGATCGGCCCCTTCAAGATTAGCGCCAATTAAATCAGCTCCATTGAGATGGGAACCTGTTAGAATTGCTCCCTCAAGACGGGCTTCCGTTAAATCAGCTCCTTCGAGGTGGGCACCACCTAGGTTGTCTTCTTTAAGGTTAGCACGTTCTAGAGTGACCCCCTCTAAATGAATGTCTCTTATACTTGATAACAAACCCTCTCCTTTATACAGTTCAACGTCGGGCGGTAGATTGTCAAGGCCAAACAAAGGGGAGCGACTGAAAACTGCTCTTTCTAAAATAATCCCTTTGAGATTAAGCCCACGCAAGTCAATACCTGCTTCAAACGCCTTCTCCGAGAGGTCAAGCCCGCTAGCTGTACCACCATGCTCTTTTATCGCTTTCTCTACATCTTCACGGGTAAGGGGCTTTTCTTTTTCTTCTTCCATCCCTAAAACCTCTCCACCTCTGCCATCAATGCCGTTAGGAAATCCTTTTCTTCCACTACCCCAATCTTTTCACCCTTCCTGAATAAGACGCCTCTGCTTTTACCACAGGCGATGCCGATATCGGCGTCTTTGGCTTCGCCCGGCCCGTTGACCACGCAGCCCATCACGGCTACTTTTATGGGCTTGTTAATCTTGAGCAGTTCCTGCTCTACTTGCTCGGCTAGCTTTACCAGGTCAACTTCAGTTCGCCCGCAGGAGGGGCAGCTCACCAGTATCGGGCCGTGCTGGCGCAGGTTCAGGCTTTTTAGAATCTCATACCCGGCAATCACTTCTTCTCTGGGGGGGGCGGATAGTGACACCCGGATAGTATCACCAATGCCCAGGTAGAGCAGTGTACCGATGCCCGCGGCACTGCGGATAATACCGGTTCTGGGTAAGCCGGCTTCGGTGATGCCAATGTGCAGGGGATAAGGAACTTTCTGCGCGATATCGAGGTAGGCTTCAATGGTGGTAGGCACATCAAAGGCTTTGAGCGAAACTTTTATCAGGTCGAACTCCAGGTTCTCCAGTAGGCGTATTTGCCCTAACGCTGCTGCTACCATCTGTTGGGCGGTGGTTAAATCGTGGTTTGCTGATTTGGGTAGGCTGCCGGCATTTACCCCGATACGGATGGGAACATTTCTTTTTTTAGCCGCGCGGGCCACTGCTAAAATCTTCTCTGGTTCGCCGATATTGCCCGGGTTTAGCCGTAATCCGTCAGCACCAGCCTCCAGTGCCATTAAAGCCAGCCGGTAATCAAAGTGAATATCGGCGATGAGCGGTAGGGAAATACCCTTCTTGATAGCCCGTATTGCTTGTGCAGCTTCGGCATCGGGTACAGCCACTCGTATTATCTCGCAGCCGCAATCCTCAAGCCCCTTGATCTGGTTAACAGTTGACATAACATCACGGGTGTCAGTCTTGGTCATAGATTGCACTACGATAGGGGCGTTGCCACCCACGGTTACAGTACTAATCCTGATTTGTTTGCTAGTTCGTCGTGGGTTCATTAGCTTACCTCATTGATTATAAGACAGCTAGTTTCATGGTACAAAACTCCCGCCGCTGACGATACGGATAATGTCCTGGTAGGTGACAGCCAGCATGGCCGCTATTAACAGGAAAAACCCGATGCCATGTATTAGACCTTCTATCTTTGGCGAGATACGCTTTCCCCGGCGAATCCACTCCAGTAACACAAAGACAATTCTCCCACCATCCAGGGCGGGGAGGGGGAAGATATTAATTATAGCTAGATTGATACTGAGGAAAGCAGCAAATTCCAGTAACGGGCTAATGCCGGCTCTAGCTACTTCCCCGGTCATCTGGGCGATGGCCACTGGTCCTCCCACCTGGAAGGTAGCTGTCCCGATAAATAGACTGAGTATTCCGTTCTTGAATAGCACGAAGGTCTCGATACATTTCTTTACTCCCAGGGGGATTGCTCTCCAGAATGGCTCTCTTTGGCTGACAATGGTTGGGTTTGCCGTCTTAACCATAATGCCAATTGCACCTTGACCCTCGGGAGGTCTCCACCTGGGTGTTAGCTGAACTTCCTCAGTAACTGAATCATTGTGACTTATGACCATAGTGCTTTCTTTACCCAGGTTGAGCTGGATTTCGCGACTGAGGTCTAGTGTACTGTTTAACTGCTTTCCATTTATACTGAGGATAGTATCCTCGGCTTGCAGGCCAGCGATAGCGGCTGGAGAATCGGGGAGCACCTCTTCTACTGTTACTTGTCCGATTAATACATTGTAAGGAACCATAAATGCAATTGAGAATAAAAGAAGCGGCAGTAAAAAATTCATTAGTGAGCCGGCACTCAATACCAGTATCCTGACCCAAATGCTCTTACTGGCTAGGCTTCTTGTTTCACTGGGGTCTACTTCGCCAACCATTTTGGTAAAACCGCCTAACGGAATGGCGTTTAGGGAATACCTGGTCTCGCCTTTTTTAAATGATAGTAGTCTTGGAGGAAAACCAACTCCAAATTCCTCTACCTTTACCCCGAAAGCCTTGGCAGTAGAAAAATGCCCCAGTTCGTGGGCAATGATAAGAACTACCAAAACAGTGAGGAAGGCTAATATGGTGATCAGCATGTACTAACTCCAGTAAGTTCCTGCACTTTTTGTTTGGCCCAGGTATCAACCGTCATAATATTCTCGAGGGTGGGGTTGGTTATACTCTGGTGCTGTTCGAGTATGCGCTCTACCAGATGAGCAATGTCGGTAAACCCGATCCGCTGAGACAGGAAGAAGTCAACAGCTATCTCATCGGCGGAGCAAAGTGCTGTCGGGTAGGTACCTCCTTTTCTGCCAGCTTCGATAGCTAATTTTAGACAGGGGAATGTGTCGAAATCGGGTTGTTCGAAGGTGAGCTTATTAATGGTGTCCCAGTTAATCCGGGGGAGGTGGGGATTGGACAAGCGTTCCGGGTAGGACAGGGCATGTTGGATCGGTAGGCGCATGTCGGGATGACTTAGCAGGGCTTTCACTGAGCCATCGGCGAATTCTACCATCGAGTGAATGATACTCTGAGGGTGAATCAGGACGTTGATATTATCAAAGGGTGCATTAAATAGCCAGTGGGCTTCGATCACTTCAAGACCCTTATTCATCAGGGTAGCCGAATCAATGGTCACTTTTTTGCCCATCTGCCATGATGGATGCTTCAGCGCTTGCTCAGTGGTTATTTCTTTTAGTTGGCTGGCTGAGTAGCCGAGGAAAGGACCACCTGAAGCCGTTAGAATAATTTTGGCTGTTTCCTGATTTTCACCGCGGAGGCATTGCCATATAGCGCTGTGCTCACTATCAACAGGTAAAATCCGGGCTTTATTTAGCTTTGCTTCCTGGGTGATAAGCTCTCCAGCCATAACCAGCGATTCCTTATTGGCCAGGGCAACTGTCTTACCAGCTTTTACCGCAGCTAACGTTGGTAAGAGCCCTGATGTTCCTGAGGTAGCGATGACAACAGTATCTACCTGTTGATGAGTTGCAATCTCTTCTAATGATAATAGCTCATAGTCGCCTTTAGCCAGTTGGGTCTGCGCCTTTTCATTTTGGTAATAGACAAAGCTTGGTTTAAACTCATCGATTTGCTTTGACAACAAAGCCACGTTTTTACCAGCCGCCAGCCCCACTATACGAAAACGGTGAGGTAGTGCGTGCACTACCTCAAGTGTTTGTTGGCCGATAGAGCCGGTTGAACCCAGGACAGCTAATCGTTTAATCGTATTGCTCATATCAGCTATTATCATACCTTGAATTGAAAGCATTGGCAAAGATGCTTACACTGCTGGGGAGGTTAGCAGTAAAGTAGCTGACATCCAGCTTGCCGAACGAGCTAACTTTCCTGTTTTTTCTATTGGGCTAATCTATATCTCTTCCTTGCCCCAGTTTTGCATCATTGCCTTTATTTTTTGAGCAAGTTTTGGATCGGCCCGCAGGCGATCAATGAGGATAGGACAACCTTCCAGCAATGAGTTCTGGGCCGCGGCTGCCATGCTTGACATGAGATTCTGCATACCCAGGTCTGCCTGCTGTGACATATTCATTCCCGGTGCTGATGACTCTAGCTGTCTGCGAATATCCTCGGTGGTAAATCTCATTGGTGTAATACATGATTTATACCACGGGCACTCTTTACATTGGGCTATACCGTAAGCCTCATTTAAAATATCACCCAAATTCAACCTCCTCTTATCCCATGATTTATCAGTAATCGCATGCTGGCTACGGAATGATTTTAGTTAGGCTCTTTTTTATTTCTATCATGTTTGAGAAAGCCCCTACCTTTGTTTCTTGAATTACTCCATCTACGTCAATGAAGAAGGTAGTAGGAATGGCTCGGACATTATACTCTAGGGCTACATCTTGGTTGGTGTCAAGTAAAACCGGAAAAGAAAGATTGCTACTGGTGACAAAGTCCTCTACAGTGGCAGCAGCTTCACCGATATTGATAGCCAGTATTACCAGCCCGGTGCCTGACTGTCCCTCAAATATTCCTTGTATGAAAGGCATTTCAAAGCGGCAAGGAGGACAGCGGACTGCCCAAAAGTTGAGCAATACTGGCTTACCCCGGAAGTCGCTTAGAGAGATAGCTTGTCCCTCCAGATTGGTAAGCTGAAAATCGGGCGCTTGCTTACCTACTTGGGGGGCTGGAGAAGAACAGCCGACTATTAAAAGTACCGAGGTCATGAGCACTAGTATTGCAGTTAGTATTCGATTCATAATTATCTCCTAAGTAAATTTTACGACGTGATAGCGTAAATCCAGTTCAGGTTATTGGTCAAAATAAGCACACCTATAATGATAAGTAGCAGGCTACTAATAATGTAGATTAAGTTAGAATAACGATAGATACGCCTTAATACTGGAGAGACAGAATCGAAGGCGATTCCTATTACCAGAAAGGGTAGACCTAGTCCTAAGGAATAGATAGCCAGCAGATAAGCCCCATGCCATGTAGTTTCCGAACCCAGGGCGAGAGTAAGAATACCCCCCAGTATGGGACTAACGCAGGGTGTCCATACTAGTGAGAACGTTGCGCCGATAAGGAAGGAGCGTAAGTAACCAGTGGCGTTGCCTAGGGATGGAGTTAGACGCTTTTCGTAGTTAAGCCAAGGCAGCTTCAAGGCAGCCAGCATGAATAACCCAAAGGCCACTAACAGACTACCGGCTATTTTATTGAGCAGGGCTGAACTGGGATTGATGGCAAAGCCAGTTAGTCCAGCAATCGCTCCCAGGGTAATAAAGATTATGGAAAACCCAACGACAAAGCTCAGTGAGTGAAAGAAGATGGAGAGGTGGGGTCTACTGGTTTTAGATTCAAGTATTTCAGATCCACATACGCCGGCAAGATAGACTGGCACCAAAGGCAACACGCAGGGTGACAAGAATGATAGCAACCCAGCAGTGAAAGCAGCTATAATTGAAATGTTTGACATAGCCTACCCTTATCGTTTAACTAATGGTAGCTAACTCAGCCTAGAATAGCAAGTTTACCGGCCCGGCGCCTCTATTAGCTTAAGGTTAAGGAATGTTCTATAATATGCTGAGTATCAAAGAATACGTGTCTGAAGCGTTTAGCAAAAGAAAAACATGAAGCCTTTAAGCTACACCCAGATTTCTCTGTATCAGTCATGCCCCCTATGCTATAAGCTGCAATATATTGACGGCTTAAAACCAAAGGACAGATGGTATTTTAGCTTCGGCAAGACGATGCATATGTGCGCTGAGTATTTTTTCAAAGTTAGAGTACCACCGCCGCCATCGCTAGAAGAGTTATTGCAATTTTATGAGCAGAAGTGGTTGTCTGAAGGATATGAGTCAACTGAAGAGGAAGCAAGGTATAAGTCTTATGGTCAGGAGATACTGGTTAAGTTCTGGCAGATTCACCAGGCTGATTTCAGGATGCCAGTAGCGGTTGAGCGATTATTCAACATTAGCATTGAGGGAGTGCGGTTAGTTGGTTATATTGACCGCGTGGATAAGTTGGATAGCGGTGGATTATCTATAGTTGACTACAAGACGAATAAAGAACTGTTTACCACTGAAGATATGGAGAAAGACCTTCAGTTGACCCTATACCAGTTGGCTGCAGAGCAAACCTGGCAACTACCTGTAGAGAAGCTTACCCTGTATCATTTTAGGACTAACACTCCCTGTAGCTGTAGACCAAGGGATGGGGTCCAACTTAATGAAACCAAGCGTTTGGTATTGGAGATAGCCGAAGGTATTGCTCAGCAAAAGTTCCCTGCTATTGAGAATCAGTATTGTCCCTGTGATTTTCCTGAGTATTGCCCATATTATAGGCAACAATATATGATACCAGAGTTAGCCCAGCCAGCTATCTTGGATGGAGTAACAGTAACTGAAACAGTTGAGCACTACGTCTCGTTACAGAACCAGATAAAAGAACTACAATCACAGTTTGAAGGGATAAGGCAGCAGCTTATTGATTTTTGTCAGACTGAGGGGTTAAATCGGGTTTACGGCAGTGCACATGCTATTACTTATAAACTGGTGGAGAAAACTGGTTTTAACGAGGATGATGTTAGAGCCCTGCTTGAGTGCGAGGGACTATGGTACAAGGTATTAAGCCTTGACCAATCCCGACTTCGGCAGCTTATAGCCGATGAGATGGTAACCAAGGATGTTAGAGAGAAGCTGGAAACTTTAAGACAGGTTATTTCCGCCTACCCTCAACTCTGGGTTAAAAAAGTTACGGAAGAAGAGTAACTTATCTGATTACTGAGTAGTAAACATTTGTTAGGATTAATTCGACTTGGAGGGATAAGATTGTCTAGACTACTTCTGGTAAGACATGGTGAGACTGAGCTCAAGAGCTCTGAAAGGCTCTGGGGTAATACTGATGTCAAATTGGGCACACTCGGGTTGCAACAGGCTGAGAGATTACGCAATCGCCTGGCATCGGAAAAAATTGATGCTATCTATTCCAGCAACATGCAACGGGCTTTGGTAACTGCTGAAACTATTGCTTCTAGGCATCAGCTAGCGGTGATAACGTGTGCCGAACTGCATGAGGTTGATTTTGGTCAGCTTGAAGGGTTGACCATTAGTGAAGCTAACCAGCGTTATCCTGAATTGGCTAAATCACGTATACAAAGGAATCTTAATCTGAAATACCCTGGTGGCGATAGTCTTATTGAATTTAGTAAGCGAACTAGTAAAATTTTAGATAGACTGGAACAACATACTGATGATGAAACAATTCTCATTGTAGCTCACTACGGAGTTCTGCGTATCCTTATTTGCTGGCTACTAGATATAGACCTGCGGTTCTTGTGGCAGTTTCACCTTGATTTGGCGTCCTTGAGTATAATAGAAACCAATCAACAGAGTGCGATTCTCAAATTGTTAAATGATGTCTCGCATTTGACATAAGCATGAGGATGAAGAAACGCTGCGTGGGCTGAGCTGGGGTAGTGAGCCTGTCTCAGAAGTCGGTTAATGTGATAGAATCGGGCTAAAATCAGGGAGG
>CAZNEL010000062.1:0-8875 GCA_964572285.1 uncultured Dehalococcoidales bacterium
GAAGGTACAGCGACAACCTGTTCATTGAGCGGCTATGGCGAACAGTAAAGTACGAGGAGGTATATCTGAAAGCATATCAGGATGGCAGAGATGCCAGGATCGGGATTAGTGACTACTTCCGTTTCTACAACACCGAGCGTCCCCACCAGGCCTTGGGCTACCGGACACCGGCCGAGGTATTTACTTCAATCCGGGTAGAATCTACCTACGGAGGTATGGTAGAATCCCTAACAATAGACCCCGGGAGGACAGCGGGACCCACTCTTAACTTAGCCCCTATCCTGTCCTAATGATGGGGTCCACCTCAGTCTTGACACAACCAAGCTATTTCGAGTACTCTTTGAGTGGCAAGGGAGTTTTTGCTTCTGTATAGCGAGGTCATAAATGAGTGAGAAGATTTTTTGTGGTAAATGTAACATGTTGTTGTATTTTGGTGAGGAAATAAAGAGGCGTCTTTACATGCGTGCGATACCGTCGGAGGAAACTGTACTAGGTTTCTACAACAATGTTTGTCCGAGATGCGGGAATAAACTGTCACTTGGAACAGTGAAGGTGGAAACAAAGGAGCAGCGTAAATGACACATAGCGAAGAGTTAATAAAAGAACTCGAAAAAAAAGCCAAAACGGTGCGCAAAAATATTATCACTATATTCGAGGGAAGTGGTGCCGGTCACGTAGGCGGGACAATGTCGGTAGTTGAAATAGTCACTACGCTCTATTTCCATCATATGAAACTAGACCCCGAGAATTATGATTGGCCGGGACGAGACAGGTTAATCCTATCTAAAGCTCATAGCTGTGAGGCTATTTATGCGATTCTAGCTGAGATTGGCTGGATACCAAAGGAAAAGCTCTCGACATATTATCGTTTTGGCTCTCCGCTTCAGGGCCATGCCGACCGATGGTGCACGCCGGGTATAGAATATTCGGGTGGCTCTCTTGGGCAGGGTTTATCCTTTGCTGCCGGATTGTGTCTGGCCGAAAAATTGAAGACGAAAAAAACCCCGCCTTCCGAATTCGCTAAAAAATATATGACCAAATACATTACAAAGTACAACCCTGCCTATCGAGTTTACTGTATCCTTGGTGATGGTGAATGCCATGAAGGCCAGGTGTGGGAAGCAGCGATGTTTGCTACCAAGTACAAGCTGGATAATTTAATAGCGATTGTCGACTACAATAAATTTTGTATTGATGGACCAACAACAGAAATTTTACCTATAGAGCCCTTTGTTGATAAATGGAAGGCTTTTGGCTGGTGGGTAACTGAGATTGATGGTCATAACATAAGACAGCTGGTCGATGTATTAGACCTGACCAATAATCTTTATGGCGATGGTAGACCAAAGTGTATAATAGCACATACAGTCAAGGGACATGGTATCTCCAAGTGGGAAGAATCACATTCACATCATTCCCGCGGGGATGAAGTAGCCGAAGGTCTTGAAGAGGGGAGAATAAAATATGGTTAAATTTAATAAGTATGTTGATATCGGAGAGCCTGTTGCCACTGCCGCAGGGATAGCTAAAGGTGTGGCACAAGCAGCCGAAAAACATGATAACATGCTCGCCCTTTTAGAAGACCTGGGGTACCCTGGGATAGCATGGTTTCTTAAAAACGCACCGGATAGAATTGTCGAATGCGGAATAGCCGAGGCTAACGCTGCTTCCGTAGCAGCCGCCCTAGCTGCCGAGGGGTTTATACCATTCATATACGGCTTCGCCTTTGCTACCATTGGCCGGGCCTATAATCAGATTAGACAAAGTATTTTACCTGATCGCTTCAATGTTAAAATAATGGCCCGGCAGGGAGCCTGGAGTGCATTAGGAATATCACACAACTATGTTGAAGGAATAGCAGCAACGCGTGTAATGCCAAATCTGGTAATAGTTAATCCAGCAGATATTATTGAGGCAGAAAAATCAGTTATGGCGATAACTGATTATATTGGGCCGGCTTTCTTAAACTTAGAAGCTGGCTTTGGGAGCCCACCCCCGGTAAAGATTTTTACCGAAGATTACCCGTTTGAATTAGGCAAAGCCTATACCATTAAAAGCGGCGAAGAGGCTACGATTATTGCCACAGGCTATATGGTAACAGAAGCAATAAGAGCATCCGAGCTCCTGGATAAGGAAAATATTGACGTACGAGTAATTAATATGAGTACCATTAAGCCTATAGATGAGGATGCCATCATTAAAGCCGCTGAGGAAACTGGTGCCATCATTACTGCCGAGAACCACAGTATAATCGGCGGTTTAGGTGAATCAGTTGCCGCAGTCTTAGCTGAAAATATTCCAACACCCATGGTTATAGTTGGAGTTGAAGACGAGTTTAGCCAATCAGGTATAATTACCAAGGAAGTGGATGAGCTCAAAGTTCACTTCAAGCTCGGAGCCGAAGATCTGGCTTCGGCGGTTAAAAATTGCATAGCAAAAAAGAAAAAGCTAGGCGATAGAGTCTAAAGAACGGAAAGAATATCATTTTTAATTTACTTTGGCTCGACGGGTAAATTCTGTCCATCGAGTTGGTTATTACACTTTGTTAATTCTCACCCCTAGTTTTTAGTTGATGCTAGAAGCGCCTCAACTGGTTTATTATCTATCTTCTGCTCTATTGTCCCACCACCTATCACCGTATTTCCATCATAAAAGACCACGGCCTGACCCGGGGTAATTGCCAGTTGTGGTTCCTTAAATCTTACGTGAACTTTCTCTTCATCTATAGGGATTATCTCTGCCTCTGCTTCGTTGTGTAAATACCGTATCTTGGCCTTGGCGACAATAGGCTGCTTTAACTTAACGGGGCATATCCAGTTCAGCCCGGAGGCTATAAATTCAGTTCCATACACTTCCCCTTTACCACCTACTACAATAGCATTCCTTTCGTGAATGATATCGGTTACATACAACGGTTCCTTGGACGATAAACCTAATCCCTTACGCTGGCCTATGGTATAAAACAGGATTCCCCGGTGCTCGCCCAAAATATTACCTTTCCTATCCAGTATTGGCCCCGGCTTAACTCCCTGGGGGAAATACTCATTAAAGAACTTGGGACAATCATTATCAGGAATAAAGCAAATGTCCTGGCTTGCTGGTTTATCTGCTGCCAGAATCCCCAGTTCTATAACCATCTCTCTCACCCGCTGTTTAGCAAAATTCCCGATGGGCAGTAGAGCATGCTCTAGTTGCTCCTGAGTTAATGCATAGAGGAAATAGGACTGGTCTTTACGCTGGTCAACACCTTTCTTAAGAAGGTATCTACCACTAGTTTTATCCTTCTCTATTCGGGCGTAGTGTCCGGTAGCCACGAAATCAGCTCCCAATTCCCTAGCTTTTTCCAACAGAGTACCAAACTTGATATACTTATTACACATGATGCAGGGGTTTGGTGTCCTCCCCAGGCTGTATTCTCGACAAAAATTAGCGATAACTTTTTGGGAAAAGACATTCTGAACATTCAATACATAGTGAGGAATACCCAAGCTATCAGCTACTATTTTTGCATCTTCTACGGCATTAACCCGGTAATAGCTCCTATACCCGTCTACGTCGTATGCCGGTTTGTCTGAGGACCAAATTTGGAAAGTAGCCCCAACGACCTGATAACCCTCTTCTTTAAGAACGGCAGCCGCTATAGATGAATCCACACCGCCGCTCATAGCAACTACGACCTTTGCTATATGCACCTTAACCCTGTCTTAACCAAGGCCTTATACTTCCTCGTTCTGGCTAAATTCACGCTCAATTTTCCGCTTACTCTTTCTTAATTTATCCTGGCGAGGCGCTATTCCACTTGAGCTCTCCAATCTTTTTAGCCGTTCTTCTAACTTATCCTGTTCCTTTAAGACTAGTCTGATGGCTTCCGCTACCGGGTCCGGTAGCTTCCCATGCTCCAACTCCATGAAAGGTTCTCTGTGGTCTTTTACTACTCTTCCGGGTATTCCTACAACTGTAGCCCCGGGCGGAACTGACTTAACTACCACTGAACCGGAACCAATTCTGGCGCCGTCGCCTATAGTAATGGCACCGAGGGCTATCGCTCCACTACCTACTACCACACCATCACCAAGTGTGGGATGGCGCTTCTTCTTCTCCAGGCTTGTTCCTCCCAGAACAGTCCCTTGATATAATAAAACATCATCGCCAATCTCTGCTGTCTCTCCGATAACCACTCCTGCTCCATGGTCAATAAAAAATCTCCTGCCAATTTTTGCACCGGGGTGAATTTCAATCCCGGTTAGAAAGCGGCTAACATGTGACAAGAGGCGAGCTAGTAGCCTGAATTTGTGTTGCCACAACGAATGAGCCAGACGATGAAACCATAAAGCATGTAGCCCAGGGTAACAACAAAGAACCTCTAGCATGCTTCTCGCCGCCGGATCTTTAGTAAATACCGTCTGGATATCTTCTTTTACTTCTTTAAACACGATAACCAACCCCTCTTTGAACTATATCTCTACTCCACCTATTCTGGCGAAATAAACGGATCGATTTGCATATCAGTTAATCATTGGGACAATGTAGTTGTCAATAATGCCTGAAATTATGTTTAATTCCTATATCATGGTCGTCTACAAATCATCCTTATTACGCCGGCGTACAACGAGTTTGAGCCCATCTTGGCCTATTACCATAACCTCTTTACCAACACCTATTTTACCACCGAGTGATTCAGCTTCCCAAAGTTCGTCCTTAATTTTAATGAAACCCACCGGGTTTAGTGAGCTTGCTACTTTACCCTTGCTACCAATCATAACCGAAAGAGCTACTGGTTTTTTCCTCAAGGCCCGGCTACCCGCCTGATAAAGAAGAACAGAAAAGACAGCAAATACCACCATCACGGCAATAAGAACGCCAAGAGGTATCTTAATGTCTATTTGGGGTAAACCCCAAAGTACAATCACGACTATGGCTGCTTCCTCTATCAAAATGCTCACGATAGCATAGATAAGTCTAGCGGTCATTATTACCTTGATTCCTCCTGTCCTATTATAGCAGGTGTGTTCCTGTTGCCGATACCCAAATGCGAATGCTATAATAAGCCAACATAGCCCGTCCATTCCTATTGTGTAGCTGAGGTAAATAATGAGACTAACCCGTGAAGACGTATTACATATCGCCCTGCTGGCTAGACTGGGTATGACTGATGCCGAGGTAGAAAGATTTAGAGAGCAATTATCTACTATTCTGGAGAATTTTGAGATATTGCAGCAGGTAGATACTACAAATATTCTTCCTACCGCTCAACCTATTACCTTGCAGAATGTAGTCAGTGACGATGAAGTAGCAGACTCTCTACCGCAAAGCCAAATTCTGGCTAATGCTCCTCGGAAGGAAGAGAACTTCTTCAGAGTGCGAGCTGTGCTGGAATAATGCCCAGCACAGGTAAAACGAAAGGGGTGAGGCAGATAATAAACCATAACCAACTGACCATTCACCAGACACATCAACTACTTAAGGCAAGAGAAATCTCTTCGGTTGAATTAACTAAAGTTATACTGGAACGTATTCACCAATTAGAGCCAAAGGTTCACGCCTTGGTTACTGTTACTGATGAGCTGGCACTACAGCAAGCTGAAAAGGCTGACAAACTTCTGGCTGCTGGTAATACCAACCCGTTGACTGGTATCCCAGCGTTAATCAAGGACAATATGTGCACTAAAGGGATACGGACCACCTGCTCGTCAAAAATGCTGGAAAACTTTGTCCCCCCTTATAACGCCACCGTAGTACAAAAGTTAAATGAGTGCGGTGTAGTCATTATCGGCAAAGCCAATATGGATGAATTTGCCATGGGTTCGTCCACTGAGCATTCGGCATTCTTTCCTACTCACAATCCGTGGGATTTGAGTCGCGTGCCCGGGGGTAGTAGCGGCGGTTCAGCCGTTGCTGTAGCTGCTGGCGAGGCTATCTATGCCTTGGGTTCCGATACTGGCGGCAGCATTCGCCAGCCGGCTGGCTTCTGCAGTGTTACTGGTCTAAAACCTACCTACGGCCGGGTAAGCCGTTATGGGCTGGTCGCCTTTGCCAGCTCTCTTGACCAGATTGGGCCTTTAACTCAGGATGTTACCGATTGTGCCCTGGTATTAAATGCTATCGCTGGCTACGATAGCAGGGATTCTACCTCGGTTCCCTATCCTATCCCTGATTACACCCAGTGTCTGACAACCGAACTCAACGGACTTAGAATCGGTATCCCCAAGGAATATTTTGTTGCCGGGATGCAACCAGAGGTGGAAACAGCAATAAGAATTGCTATCAGTAAACTCGAGGAACTGGGAGTGCAGGTAGACTGGGAGGCATCACTGCCCCATACGCCCCACGCCCTGGCAGTATACTATATTATTGCCCCCTCCGAGGCTATGGCTAACCTGGCTCGCTATGATGGAGTAAAATATGGCTTTTCCTATTCTGAAACCGATAATATGTGGGAGGCTCTGGCGAAAACTCGGCAGTATGGCTTTGGACCTGAGGTAAAAAGGCGTATCATGCTGGGCACTTATGCCCTATCTGCCGGTTATTACGATGCTTATTACCTCAAGGCTCAGAAAGTACGCACTCTGATTCGGCAGGAGTTTGACCATGCCTTTGAGAAATATGATGCCCTGGTAACCCCCACCTCACCCACCACCCCCTTCAAAATCGGTGAGAAGGTAGACGACCCACTCCAGATGTATTTGAGTGATGTCTGCACACTGCCGATAAATATTGCCGGGCTGCCGGCTATCTCTATTCCCGCCGGCTTCGCCGATGGGTTGCCCATCGGCATGCAGATTATTGGCAAGCCTTTTGCTGAAGAAACCATCCTCAAAATTGCTTATGCCTACCAGCAGGCGACCGAGTGGCATAAGAGGAAACCGAACATTTAGAGGAATTCAAGAGGGGCGAATGGTATGAATGAGAATTTTGTCAGGTGCTATATTGGTGATATTCATTTTCGTATGTTAAAAGATATTCAGCGAGAAAGTGGCAAATTCAATGAATGGGAATTGATGGAAGGAGCAGAATTTGACCACGAGCACAGCTACGGCTACATAAGCGTTTTTGAACGAGACGAGTCCTTATTAGAAGCACTGGCGAAACGCTCTGTAATTGCTGAGACGAGACAACCTGAAAATGTGAAACCATCAATATTATGGGCAAATGCTTTGAATATCGCTGATATACTGACTCTACTGTCACTTGCTCGTGCAAGATACCATTCAACTTTAGCCATTGAAAAGAAATCAGGGACGAGTCACAGTATTAGTTGGGGATTGATGGCTAGAGAAGCTGCGAGTCGCTGGGAAATTGTTCCACTTAGCAATTTTGGCAGATTCATATCCGAAGCCCTTACGTTTCTTGAGAATAATCCTAGCTGGTTGGAAGGCAGTGGTTTCATTCCTAGTCTATATTGGTATACACAAGCTCAAATAAGTTATCTTACCGCTCCTTCCATTCTCGAAATGGGGCTTTATTGGGTAAGCATGGAGACGATTGCTGGTACATATATAGATTCTAACGGGTTGGGGATAACAAACAAAAAGGAACGAGTTAAAAGGTTTATCAATGACAAAGGTTATAGTGGTGGTGCATGGAATTTTTTAGATGAAGTCATTGATGATTGGTATTCTGTAAGGAATGACCTTTTTCACGAAGGCAAGCAGAATCTACCTGTCGAAATACTTATTAAGAGACGACAGCAAGTTCGTGATTTTGCAAGCTTGGTATTTGTTGAAATGCTCCAAAAACAAGAAGATGCTAGGAAAAGTGAAATCGCTACACGCATACAGAATTACTAATTATTTTGGTTGGTAGTGATTCTTTGGCATAAGGTCAAATAGAGAGACAAAGAGAGGCAAAATCTCTCTCATATAACCAATTTCCCCTCTTATCAAGGGACGGGGATAAAGTCCAAGTAAATACCAATTACTGAATGAAAATAACCATTCCCGGACAAATAGAACTGCAGATTACTAATTAACTGATGGTAATAACGTTACCTTAATTGGCTGCCGAGCCAGGATTCGAACCTGGGCTAAGGGATTCAAAGTCCCCCGTGCTACCGCTACACAACTCGGCAATTAAGTTGGATTATAGCAGCTAGCCGTGCCTAAAGCAACACCACATTGCAGCCGCAATAACCTGTTTGCAAGAAGAGGCAATATGTGGCGTTGCCTTTTTATACGAAAGGCGTAAAGACGCAACCCGGTCATGTTTCTTTAGCTCATAGGTTATGTGGGTATTCCGGGACGTTAGGTATTAAATAAGCTCCAGTATTTTCTCAGCAACCACTTGGGCGGCTATTCCACACACTTTAGGACACCCTGTCTCGCTATGACCACCAGCATCTAAAAAAGCCTGGCGTTCCTCATCATCTGCCAGATAAAAAGACCTGCCGTAGAGCTTCTCATGAATATCTCGACACAGCGTGCTTTCTAGCCCTTTCTTGAAGCCAAACTGTCTCTTTAGTTCTTCTCTAAACCTGTTGCGTACTTCTATGGAAGGTGGCATCATGGCTTTATAGGCTTCTTCATTTTCCATTCTCTCCCGGCCAATCACTAACCCCAACGCTGAGAGAGCGCCAATGATAGCACCACAGGTCTCTCCCTGACGGGCTACTCCTCCAGAGAGCACAGTGGCTGCTTTGAAAGATTCCTTGTTGCCAATCCCAAATTCCTCCTGAAGAGCTCCCAAAACGCTTTGTGAACAACCGGAGTGGAAATCGTTCTCAAGTGCTCTTCTCTTGACCCGTTGTATGCGCTCATCGTTTGTTGGCATGATACTAACCTCTCAGATTTACTTGAATATAACTGCTGAGGAAGTAGGCAACTATCTGGTGCCGAAGGTCGGACTCGAACCGACACGAAGGTTGCCCTTCAACAGTTTT
>CAZNEL010000063.1:0-8497 GCA_964572285.1 uncultured Dehalococcoidales bacterium
TCAGCTAGCCCAGAGACACAGCTATGTGGGAACAGATTAGATCTAATCAAATCAGATCGGTAATCCTGGTAGCCGGAATGGCAGCGCTGCTGCTTTTGATGGGCTATTTCCTAGGCCTTTACTTCCTTGACAGTGGCACAGGCGGCGTGATTATTGCCCTAATAATATGGGCAGTTATGAACCTAGTCGCTTTCTTCCAAGGGGATAATATATTGCTAGCGCTGTCAAAAGCGAGGAAAATAAAACGCGATGACTATCCTCGCCTCTATAATATAGTAGAGGAAATGAAGATTGCCTCGGGTCTGGAGAGAATGCCCGATATCTACATCATCGACGACCCGGCGCTGAATGCATTCGCTACCGGCCGGGATCCCAATCGGGCTGCAATCGCGGTAACCTCAGGGCTTCTGCAAAAGCTCAACCGTGACGAACTCCAGGGCGTCATTGGCCACGAAATAGCGCACGTGAACAACCGAGATGTACTGCTGATGTCGCTGTGCGGTATCCTTCTCGGGACTATTGTTATTCTGTCCTGGTACGCAACGCATATGCTCTTCTTCAGCTCCATGTCTGGCGGTAGGAGAAGCTCTTCATCTGGAGGTGGTCAAGCTCAGTTGATAATCCTTGCCGTAGGCATCGTCTTGATGATACTGGCGCCGATTGCGGCTCAACTGATCTACTTTGCCATTTCTAGAAAGAGGGAATACCTAGCCGATTCCTCCTCTGCCCTGTATACCAGATACCCAGAGGGACTGGCCTCGGCACTTGAGAAGCTTGCCGCTTCAACCGCACCAGTAAAATCGGCTAACCAGTCTTCAGCCCCAATGTACATCATTAATCCCTTCCGCAAGAAAGGAAGAGCCGCCAGTGACCTCAGCAGTACCCACCCGCCTATCTCAGAGCGGATACGTATCTTACGCTCCATGGCCGGGGGTGCCTCCCTCGCCGATTACGACAACGCTTTCCGTCAGATTCACAAGGGTGGCAGGGGAGTCATTCCTCCTTCTGCTATCTTCGGCACTGGCACCGTCGACTTGCGACCGGCAGCAACAGAAGCCGCAAAGCAAGAGGTCGAATTAGGTAAGGTGGACCGTACTCGCGAAGTTTCCGACGTTATGTGGCATTTGAACAAATATAAGACTATCACCTGCGCTTGCGGCACTAAGCTAAAGATACCACCCAAACTCAAAAGTGCTGACGTCAAATGCCCACACTGTGGCCGTATTAATCAGGTTTGAGAGCAAGAGGGGCAGGAAAAAGATGAGGCCGAGCAGACCACATGTGTAGCTTCGGCGACACTGGTACAACTCAGTAATAGCCACTTTAGGTATCTTAACTCCCTGAGGGCAGATAGCCTTTGCTTATTATGTGTGATGTGAACAGGGTCTTGGGGCAAGAAGATTCGTTCTTGCTGTTCTGATCTGCTCCTAGCCAGATAATTTGGCAGCGAGCTCGGCTTCATGTTCCTTGAGCCATCTTTTATGCTTACACCATTGGGGACAATATTCAGCCACCAGTCCCCAGAACTTCTTCGAGTGATTCATCTCTTTCAAGTGGGCAAGCTCATGGATGATAACGTAGTCAATAACAGGCTCCGGTGCCATCATGAGCTTCCAGTTAAAGTTGAGATTACTTTTCCTGGAGCAGCTACCCCAGCGGGTCTTAGCTCCTCGTATAGTCAGCCGACCGTAGGTAACCCCTAGTCGAGGACACAGTTCGGCAACCCTTTTCTTTATCAGTATTTCTGCCTGCTGCCGGTACCACCACTCCACTACCAGGTTCAGCCGGCTGTTTCGAGAGCCTAGGTTTAATAACAGCCAGTTCTTTTCCAACTTTACGCTATCAGCCATCATGGGGTCATGCCGTTCTACCACCTTCATATGCCGACCGAGATACGGGATGAAATCCCCGTTTTTGATTTCTTTTTCGGCAGCAAGCGGATGACCCTTGCCATACTTTGCGAGCTTGTCTAAAATCCACCGTTTCTTTTTCCTCAGCAGGTCAGGCAGTTCCTCTACATTGTAGAGAACGGGAACCACTACGATAAGCCCCGTTTTTACCCGCACCTCAATCCGAATATGCTTTGCCCTGGAACTGCGTTTGACGGTATAAGGCACAGTCTGGTCCTCAAGAACAGTTTTGTATGCCCCTATGAGTACCAGTTGAGGACGGGTAGGCTGAACCATGCCTGTAGTATACCGGTAAGGCTTCTACCATGTCCAGAAGATTGATGTGAGAGTAGGAAAGATTTGTAATTGTCTTCCGCACAGACAGAAGTTAATGCCTCCTACCTTGTCTTAGATTACTGTCGACAGCACTCAAGGAGAATACTACACTCTCACATATTGCGTAAACTTGGTGGCAAAATTCACTATAAAGGAGGAGAACCATGACACTTATGCCAGCTTTTAAAATAGGTGTATGGAATGCTTGGATTCTGATGCTCTATTTTCCTACCATTCAAGCTTGGAACACTATGGTTTTATATTGGTTTACCTATGACTGTCTGGCTGAGTTGGGAGTATACCACTGAGCTACTAGGCGACTTGATAAAGAGGTATCCCCCACTTTCTAGAATGAGACTCTTTTAACTGCTGCAGGTGTGCCTGAAATGAGGCTGAGGTAATACTCTCGGTAGACATCAATATAGCGTCTTCTTTATTTTCTATGTAGTAGCCACGACGCAACCCCACTTGAATAAAGCCGTACTTGCGATACAGACTAATGGCACCGGTGTTAGAGGCACGTACCTCCAGAGTAATGATACTAGCCTTGAGCTGGATAGCAAGGTCTATAGTAGCTATAAGTAATAGCTCCCCTACTCCCTGACGGTAAAGTGCCTCCCGCACTGCCAAACTGATAATATGGGCTTCATCGGCCATAACCCAGAAACCGGCAAATCCAACAATATATTTACTACCTAAAGACGGCATTTTACTGCCAGAGAAACGACCATGGCCAAACAATTGCCTTATCCTAGATGCCAGCCACGGAAGGCCACTCTGCGGGATAATCTCCGTCTCAGGCTCCTCAATTGTCTTCTCCTCATCTGCAGCCACAACATAATGAGCCAATGGGTTTTGTAGCTCATGATGATAGTTGACCGGTGGCCACATGCTGGCAAAGGCTTTACGGTCAATCTCAGTGACCTGGCCAATGTCCTCTTCATGCATCAACCGCACATAGTAAGGCAAATTCTATCCCTTTAGAGAAAACTTCACTGTAAGAATTATGTAATATTAAATTGTAACACATTCTATTTATGACCGATAGCCAGCGTTGATGTAGCTTAGAACCACCTTAATAGTTTGGGCATCTACATATCAAGTTCAATTCGCAGATTTAAACATAGAAGTGGAGCAGTGTACAATAGACCCCAGAAAGCCTCAAGAGTATGATAGATTTAAAAAAACCAGAACAAATGCGGAGGGGGCGCGGCCGCAGCGCCAAATAGCTAAAACTCCAAACAAAGAACACATAGTAAAGAATTATCAAGGGCTTTTGTCTCATGGTCAAAAAATTTACGAGAAGTTGCTCTGAAAGCAATCCAAGCCGGTATAAGAGGAGCAGACCCCGGTATTGGTACTTTTAAATGGTCGAATCACTCTTACGGCAAGATTAGCTAATTCAATCTGCCCTCTTTTCTGACATTGTACTAAGAGCCTGAGCAAGCTGCTCTAAAAACAAATCCTTGTTAGCTGGAGATATGACTATATTCCAGCCCTTATGACGAATTATCTCGACAACGCTTCTTGACGAAGTAGCAAAACGAATGCCCCAGTAAGCAAAGGCTTTGGAACCCGAAGCCGACCGCGCTTCCTTTATTGTGGACAAGGGTATATTGACAGCGAAAGGACACCCCAATACTATTCTTACCCTGTTTTGAAATATCTGGTACCGCCGAGGTAAGGCCACGTGAAACAGTAGAGCGTCAAAGGCGGTCACGCCAAAGACAATCCAAGCACCCGCTAAATCCACGGAAAGTAGTGTTATCCCTAGAACTAGGGTAAATGCCAGAATGCCACCCAGAATCAACTTGAGCCATGAATCATACCAAGGGATATCCTCGTAGATGAAGCAGTTCAAACCGCTGGTTTGAACTGCTGAGGAGTCGCCGGTACTTGTGCCCACTTCGCTAAACCTCCCAACTCCGTTACGTGATTCTCTAAGTATACACCCTCACCAAGTAGTCTTTGTTCTTCCTGCCAAGACGATTCTACCAATAACCTTTTAAATGTATTGACAAGATGTGATATTATAAATATGCTATAAGTAATAATAGTGGGAGACTCAGGTATGGATACTGTCACCCGAGTTGCACAGGCCATGCCTTTAAAATATAATTAATATATAGGAGGTAATACCAAATGGCAGAAGGAAAAGTCGTAAAAATAGTAACCGAGATTCCAGGCCCCAAAAGCCGCCAATTGTACAGCGAGAGGGAGCAAAATGTTCCTCGGGGCCCCGCCCACATGACACCAATTGCTATTTCCAGCGCCAAGGGAGCGACCATAACAGATGTTGATGGCAACACGTATATTGACTTTGCCGGTGGAATAGGAGTACTAAACGTTGGCCACCGCCCTGATGAGATTGTCAAGGTTATAAAAGAGCAGACTGATGAATACCTTCACGCCTGTTTCCACGTCACTCTCTACGAGTCTTACATCCGCCTGGCAAAAAAGCTAAATACTATAACCCCGGGGCAATTCCCAAAGAAGACTCTGTTTCTATGTAGTGGTGCTGAAGCCGTCGAAAATGCCATCAAAATTGCTAAGTATCATACCAAACGATACGGGGTACTATCATTTCTGGAGGGATTTCATGGCAGAACTGCGACCACTATGAGCATCACCGGGCAAATCCAGCCGTATAAGTATAATTTCGGCCCGCCTGTTCCTTGGATATACCACCTACCGTTTGCTTACTGCTATAGATGCCCCTTTGGCCAAACTTATCCTGCCTGTGACCTTGCCTGCGCTAAATACGCAAACAAGGTATTTGAGAGCATCATACAAGCGGATGCAGTAGCGGCGTTAGTTGTCGAGCCAGTTCAGGGTGAGGGTGGTTTTATTGTTCCGCCAAAAGAATTTCTGCCTGAGCTTTACCAGATTTGTAAGGAAAGGGGTATTGTCTTCATTGACGATGAAATTCAAACTGGCATAGCTAGGACGGGGAAGATGTTTGCCATAGAGCATTCCTCAATTGAACCAGATATGATAACTACCGCCAAGTCTCTCGGCGGCGGTATGGTTTTGAGTGCTGTTACCGGCAAGGCAGAGATTATGGATGCACCTCATCCTGGTGGGTTAGGCGGTACATATGGCGGTCATCCACTCTCCTGCCAGGCTGGTTTAGTGGCGCTTGATTTAGTTGAGAAAAATAATCTAATAGCCAGAGCTAATACTATCGGCGATAAGATAAAGCAATCGTTCTATGCCATGCAGGAAAAATATCCGATTATCGGCGATGTTCGTGGACTAGGTGCCATGGTAGCAATGGAACTAGTTAAAGATAGAAAAACCAAGGAACCAGCCAAGCAGGAATGTGCTTTGATACGGGAAAAGTGCTATAAAAACGGGCTTATCGCCATTGGTGCTGGCATTCATGGTAACGTGATAAGGACCCTGGTCCCACTAATAATAACAGACGAGGAGTTTGAAGAGGGGTTATCTATTCTGGATGAGGCATTGAAAAGCACGCCAATACAGTAAGCCGTTGCATTCCTAAGAAGCTGGCGAGACATAGCTTAAAGGACATCGAGGTGTATAACCTAAATGTTACATTAGTTAGGCACCTATTAGTAAGGTGTGATACTATATACCATTCCTTTAGACTATTTTAATCTGACAGATAGGAGATGTTAAGGACAGTAGCATTGTAATAATATCCGACGTATTAAAATCTAAATAAAAGTGAATGGAGAAAAATGACGAGTACACAAACTGAAGAATTAATGAAGTATGATGCTGAGCATATCCTGCTTAGCCTGGGTTCGGGAGGTAAGAATCTGGGTTTCGCCCTTGAATCGGCTAAGGGGATAAGGATTAAGGACAGCGATGGCAAAGAGTATATGGATCTAGCATCCCAATTGATAAATGTTAATTTTGGCCACAGCCGTAGGGATATCCTTGAGGCAGCTAAAGCACAAATGGAGAAACTGCAGTTTACTACCCTCCTGCGAGGTTTCACCAATGTTCCGGCCATTGAGTATAGCCAGAAGCTCGCCCAAGTAGTACCTGATGGGTTGGACCACTTCCTTTTCACCCTGACCGGTGCCGATGCCGATGATTGCGCTTTCAAGATAGCTAATCGCTATTACCAAACGAAGGGAGAACGAAGATATAAGATTATAAGTCTCTTTAATGCATATCATGGCACCCTGCGAGGAACTGGTGGTGCTAGTCAGGTAGGCAAGGGGATTATGAGCGAGAGCCCGCCCTGCGGTACCCATCTTCACACACCAAACTACAACTGCTACCACTGCCCATTGCACCTGGAGTATCCAAGCTGCGGTATTGAGTGTGCCAGGTTTCTAGACTACCTCATTGAAAATGAAGGAGCGAATACTGTTTGTTGTTTCATTGCTGAACCAGAGCAGGGAGCTGGCGGTTTTATCGCACCACCTCCGGAGTACTTCCCCATGGTAAGGGAAATATGTTCCAAACACGGTGTTATATTCATCGGTGATGAAGTCATGACTGGCTTCGGCCGAACCGGGAAGATGTGGGCGCTTGAGAACTGGGGTGTTGTACCGGATATCATGACCATGTCCAAAGCGATTGTTAATGCGTATCTTCCCTTTGGAGCAGTGGCTATTTCTCAAGAAATCTTTGATACGCTAAGAGGACAACATCTAAACATAGGCTCCAGCGAGAGTGGAAACCCCATTTGCTGTGCTATTGCCAGTAAGGTTTTGGATATCATGAGGGAGGAGCACATTGTAGAACACACCACCGAGATGGGTAAATATGCCAGGGAGCGCTTTGAAAAGGACTTCTTGCCTTTACCCCATATAGGCTCGGTTAGTGGCTTAGGCCTGATGCTCGGCATGGATATTGTTGTGGATAAGAAGACTAAAGCTGCACCTGGACCCGAGGTAGATAACCTGATAATGCATCGTTGCTTTGAGCAAGGGTTATATGCTCGAGTGCTGCAAAATAGATTTTGCTTTTCCCCACCATTGGTAATTACCAAAGAAGAGATTGACGAAGCACTTGATAAAGTTTATCCCGTATTAGCTGAGCTCAAGTTAAGTTGACCCGGAGCCAAACAAGAATACCTAACACCCCCCTATGGCTTTATCCTGTTTTACCCGAAGGGAATCGTTCCCAAGGGTGTAACTGTGGGTGATATTTATCGCTCCATCGTACCCTTTGTGTTGCTTTGGGGGACTGGCCTAGTCCTAGTCATGATATTCCCACAGTTGGCATTATGGCTCCCTAGTATGGCAGTGTTTGCAGGATAAGCGGGTTTTAGCATAGCTGGCACGTTGTGACATCTAAGTAAAGGAGAAAGACGGGCGAAGGTTGCCCTAGGGATTAGACTATGGATAAAGAAACAGAGGGACTTCTTTCACCCTACCGTGTGCTAGATTTGACCGATGAAAGGGGCTTGTTCTGTGCTAAGGTGTTGGCGGATTTAGGTGCCGACGTTATCAAGGTAGAACCGCCGGGTGGGTGTGCTGCTCGAAAGATAGGCCCCTTTCATAAGAATATCCCCCATCCTGAAAAAAGCCTCTTCTGGCTTGCTTATAATGCCAATAAAAGGGGAGTTACCCTCAACCTAGAGTGCGAAGATGGCCGGGAAATATTTAGAAGGCTGGTGGTAACGGCAGATGTAGTGGTAGAAAGCTTTCCCCCAGGTCATATGAAAGACCTGGGGCTGGGATATGATGACCTTTGTCGGATTAAATCCGATATTGTTTTAACCTCCATAACTCCCTTCGGGCAGGATGGCCCTTACTACCACTTTCAGGCGTCAGATCTCACTTGCTGGTCTATGGGTGGCTTTGCCTATCTCACTGGTGACCGGGACCGCCCTCCAGTGCAGATAAGTTTTCCTCAGGCTTATTTGAACGGCGCTCACGAAGCGGCGGTGGCTACCCTGCTCGCCCTCTATTACCGCGATGTTTCCGGCGAGGGACAGCATGTCGATGTCTCAATTCAAGCCAGCGTTATCAGGAATATGATGAATGCACCACTCTTCTGGGAAGCAGACGGTATAAATTTAGGTCGGGCTGGCCCCTTTCGTATCGGACTCAGCCTTTCCACCGGACAAAGAGTTATCTGGAAATGCAAGGATGGTGAGATAGCTTTCTTTATCTGGGGTGGAAAGGCTGGCGCTCGTACCAACCGGGCACTAGTAGCATATATGGACGAAGAGGGCATGGCACCAACCTTTATGAAAGAAATGGATTGGGAGAACTTTGATATGGCAACAGCTACTGAGGAACTGTTCAATAGATTTAGCGAATATTTGGGGAGATTCTTTCTAG
>CAZNEL010000064.1:0-8346 GCA_964572285.1 uncultured Dehalococcoidales bacterium
TCCTATGGCGCTCCGGTTATGCCCGGAGCAATGTTTCTCCTCGCAATGTTAAAAGACATTCCTATACTGGGCACGCCGGGGGCGGTAATCTATAATCCCACAACCATCTTTGACCTTATCTTCCCCAGAGTGCTGGCTGGGGGAAAAATTCGTAGAGAAGACATCGTTAAATTGGGACATGGAGGTCTATGCCTTCAATGTGGCAAGTGTATTTTCCCCATGTGCCCCTTCGGTAAATAGGGCTCCGGTTCTATTTATGTATGATACCAGTTACTCAAGCAAGGTTTACCACCAGTGAAAAATGAAAGAAGAGGGAAAACAGTGAAAAGATTATTTGCTTGTCTTGCGGTGGGACTACTAATTCTCGTTTCTACGATCGGATGTGCCAAGCAGGAGGAAGCACCTATAGGTATGGCAGTTGAATTTATGGATCATGCTGCCTGTGCCTACATAAGTCAGGACAAGGGGTGGTTTGAGGAGGAAGGATTAAAATTAACTACCTATGAAAGCTATGTAACCGGTATGGCTCTGGCTTCGGCTTTAGGCCGAGGTGACATCTCGGTTGCCTATATATGCCTGGTCCCAGCCATAAATGCCTACGCTAATGCCGGGGTACCGATAAAGATAATAGCCGGGACTCATAAATATGGCTATGGATTAGTTGTTAACCCCGACAAAGTACAAACCGTTCAGGATCTGGAAAACCCTGAAATGCGTATTGGTTGCGTCAGAGAAGGTGGTACTGTGGATGTGTTTCTCCATAAGTCCATCGATACTTATCAACTTGATGCAGGCAAGGTCTTGGGCAACATTCAGCGGATGAACCCCCCTAAGCAGGCTCTAGCCATCAAAATGGGGCAGCTCGACGCCGCATTTCTCCCTGAGCAGTGGGCAACCATGGCTGAGGAATTCGGTTTTAACATGCTGTTTACAAGTCAGGATATCTGGCCTGAACTACAGGGAAGCGTTCTATTAGTTAAAGAAGACCTGCTAAATAACCGTCCTGAAATAGCGAGTAAGTTAGTAATGGTATCCCAAAAAGCCACAGATTGGTGTAACCAGTACCCTGAAGAAGCAGCCGACGTTATGTCCAGACAATTACAAGCTGTCGGGGATAAAATTTTCCCGACTGAGGCAGCTGCAGTAGCCGCCCAAATGGAAATCAGCCCGGAGGTATTGCTAAAGTCTATGAATAGATTAGAATATACCACTGATATTGACCCCGAGATGGTTCAAGAGATGATAGACTATATAGCCAGTCTAGGTTATATAAAGAGCAGCTTCAACGCTGAGGATATTCTGGATTTAAGATTTCTTTAATCATGGAAAGACTTAAGCAGCTTAAACTGGGATGGGGAATATTACCTGTAGCCATATTCTTGGCTTTATGGGAAATAGTCGCCCGTCTTAACCTCATCCCAGGGAATTTCCTCTTTCCTCCATTCTCCACTGTAGTAATGGAATTCTATCACCTGACAGCCTCCGGGGTGCTGGGTGAGAACTTTCTGAGCAGCCTGACCCGGGTTCTCATCGGTTTTGTTACCGGTTCAATTGCCGGTTTACTCGTAGGAACCGTAATGGGGTGGAGAGAAGTTATCAACAAAGCATTAAATCCTATAATCAGCCTGCTTTACCCCATTCCGGCTCTTGGTTGGTTACCACTGTTAATGCTTTGGATAGGAATAAATGAGTTGTTACCAATTACTATCATCTTTATCTGCTCATTCTTTCCCGTTCTTTATAATACGGTCACCGGAATTAAAAGCGTAGACGCCAATTATGTCCAAGCAGCAAGAACAATGGGTGCATCAAATATAAGGATTCTGGCAACAGTGGTTATGCCTCTGGCGCTACCAAATATTTTCACTGGATTGAGGTTGGAGGCAGGAATGGCATGGCGAGTGATAATAGCAGCTGAGATGGTAGCTATCCCGACTGGCATCGGCGCCTTACTCATGAAAGCCGAAAGCCTGATGCGTATCGATATCATCATCGTCTGCTTGATAGTATTAGCCGTGATGTGCCTCATGTTTGAAAAGTTCTTCGCCTATCTGGAAACAAGGCTAACCAGCCAGTGGAGGTAATATGCCGTCCATTAAACTTGAGAATGTATGTAAATATATCTGCCGGGATGTAAACCTGGAGATATTTGATAGGGAACTGCTGGTCTTACTGGGACCAAATGGGGCTGGAAAAAGCACGCTACTCAATGCTATTGCCGGCTTCGTTGACTATAGTGGTTCAATATTTTTTGACGGCTCACCAATAGATAAAGTTCCCCCCAGTAAAAGAGGCATCGGTTACCTGTTTCAAAATCTGAACCTGTTTCCCCACCTTGATGTTATCGCTAACATAGCCTACGGCTTAAAAGCCCACAGACACACCCAAAGGCAGGTAGAAACCAGGGTCAGCAAACTGCTGCATATGATGAAGATAGCCCATCTCGCATCTCGTTATCCTAAACACCTGAGTGGTGGTGAAAAACAACGGGTAGCTCTAGCCAGAGCCCTCGCACTATTACCCAGGGTTTTACTTCTTGATGAACCACTAAGCAGTCTGGATGTGCAAACCTCCAAATATTTGAGGACCGAGTTAAGGCAGCTTCAGAGGGAGCTTAAAGTTACTGCTATCTATGTAACCCATGACCTGACAGAGGCTGAAGAAATGGCTGATCGCATCGCGATAATCAATAGTGGTCGCATAGAACAGGTGAGTAGCCCCAAAGAGGTATTCTTCTATCCCAAAAATGAGAGGGTCTCTGATTTTGTCGGTGCTCCTAATATTTTAAGCTGTGATCACTGCCACAATGTAGGACAGGGAGTCATGGAGGTTACTTGTGGCGGGCTACCGATAATTGTCCCCCACGATGGGCATCCGGTTCAAAAAATCGCACTTTTCCCCAGAGATATTTATATTTCAGAGAGCAGACCGCTCGGACCGAGTGTCAATCGGTTCAAGGGGGTCATCACCAGTATTGATACTACTAACGAGATAGTCAGATTAAAGGTCAAGGCAGGAGAAAACAACCTGATGGCTGAGATATCACATCGCGCATTTGAAGATATGGATTTAGCGATAGGGAAAGAAGTCTACCTAATATTAAAACTGAGGAGAATAAGAGTTTATGAAAGTAAAGACTTATGATGTCCTAAAAGAAGAGTTTATTAACATCCTCAAAGCAAATGCTCTTGAATCAGACGAAGTAGTGGTTAAAGCTGTACCTCTCTCCCCTGAGGAGGCTATTGGCAACCCGGAAGACAGAGACTATCCCTTGATAACTGGGAGAGAACGCCTGATGCAGGCTAATTTCAGAGATTCTCTAGGGCAGGCATTCACTGATATGTATGGTGACTTTAGTGGCAGACTATCTGATATTATAGAAATGGATCTGGCGAATAATTTCAGGAGAGCCATCTTCGTTTCCAGCCTCAATGCAGTAATGAGACATCTAGGCTTAACAACCAAGACAATACACTGTAAGAATAACGAGCCGAGAGAGTGCAGCCATGAGCTGGTAAAATACATAGCAGCACAGTACGGTCAGCCTAAAATAGCTATGGTTGGTCTCCAGCCAAGAATGGTTGAAGCATTATCCAAGAATTTTGAGCTAAGGGTAAGCGATATGGATACGGCTAATATTGGTAAGGAAAAATTCGAGGTCATAATTCAGGGCCCGGAGAAAACAACAGAGCATTTTGGTTGGGCTGATATCGCTGTGGTAACCGGCACGACGATTGTCAATGACACTATTGACCCGATAAGAATATCTAAACCGGTAATCTTTTACGGAATCACTATATCTGGAGCAGCTAAGCTATTAAACCTGGAGCATTTCTGCCATTCTGGACACTAGGAAACAGGGCAGGAAGCCCTGCTGCTTCTCGGGCTTAGGCAAGAGAAGCGCTGACCAAGAGAAAAAGTATGCACAAAAGTCTTACCTCTCGTCCCCCTCTCCTTTAAAGAAGAGGGGGAACTATGATTTTGGAGAGGGTTGAAGCCCCTCTCCAAACTTCACTACTTACCTAGTGCCTCTTTGCTGAGAATTTCGGCTTTGTCCGTCTTTTCCCAGGGGAGGTCAAGGTCATCGCGGCCAAAATGCCCATAGGCAGCTGTCTGCCGGTAGATGGGACGACGCAGGTCAAGGGTCTTAATAATAGCCGCCGGCCGAAGGTCAAAATGCTTGTTAATCAGCCTGATAATGACTTCTTGGTCAACCTTGGCCGTACCAAAAGTTTCGATTGAGACAGAAAGGGGATGAGAAACACCGATAACATAAGAAACCTGGATTTCAATACGTTCGGCCAGTCCGGCAGCCACAATATTTTTAGCAACGTAGCGAGCCATATAGGCAGCGGAGCGGTCAACCTTAGTAGGGTCTTTACCTGAGAAAGCACCCCCACCATGCCGTGCCGCACCACCATAAGTATCCACCAGTATCTTACGACCAGTAAAACCGGTATCGGATACCGGGCCGCCAACAACAAATCTGCCGGTACCGTTAACGTAGAACTTGGTCTTATCATCTATTAACGAGGTGGGGACAATCTCTTTAATTACCTTTTCAATAATGTCCTTCTGAATCTGGCTCTGGTCAACATCTGGATTATGCTGGGCTCCCATCACCACACTATTTACTCGCCGGGGAATACCGTTATGATACTCTACAGTTACCTGTGATTTTCCATCGGGGCGAAGATAAGGTAAGACATTGTCCTTCCTCACCTGAGCCAGGCGCCGACACAGCTTATGAGATAGTGAGATAGGTAGCGGCATAAGTTCCGGTGTTTCGTTACAGGCAAAACCGACCATCATTCCCTGGTCACCAGCCCCAACTTCATCAAGTCCATCAGCTGAACTTGTCTTAGCTTCTAATGATTTGTCTACGCCTAAAGCAATATCAGTAGATTGTTCATTAATGGAAACCATCACCCCACAGGACTGGCAGTCAAAGCCATATTCCGGGTTGGTATAGCCAATGTCACGAACTACCTCCCGCACCACCTGAGGAACTTCAACATAACAATTAGTAGTAATCTCTCCAAGAACAATTACCAGCCCGGTAGTTGTTGCTACCTCGCAAGCTACCCTGGCATAGGGGTCTTTCTCCAGAATGGTATCCAGGACAGCATCGGATATCTGGTCACACAGCTTATCGGGGTGTCCCTCAGTAACCGATTCCGAAGTACGCAAGTAAACAGGTAAACTAGCAAAACTATTGGTCATCTTTCCCTCCATTCTTCTATGTCCCTTCTTCCCAACTGTTCAGATATGCCTGTTGTTCCGGGGTTAAGACATCAATGCTAACACCAATAGCTTTAAGTTTCAGCTGGGCTATCTCTTTATCAATTTCTTCCGGGACCGGGTAAACCTTAGGCTCAAGCCTGTGCCCTGCCATATACTCCAGAGACAAAGCCTGATTAGCAAAGCTCATATCCATAACGCTAGCCGGGTGTCCTTCAGCCGCCGCCAGGTTAATCAGCCTCCCCTCTCCCAGCAGGTAAATGTGGCGCCCATCATCCATCATATATTCATCAACAAAGGGTCGTACCTGTCGCTTGCTATGAGCCATCTTTTCCAGAGCCGGAATATTGATTTCAACATTAAAATGTCCGCTATTAGCCACAATAGCTCCGTCTTTCATCACCTCAAAATGGGCTTTATCAATGACATTTTTATCCCCGGTAATGGTGATGAAGATATCGCCTGTCTTAGCGGCTTCCATCAATGGCATAACCCGATAGCCATCCATAACGGCTTCCAGAGCGCAGAGTGGTTTTACTTCAACAACAGTCACATGCGAACCTAACCCCTTAGCACGCATAGCTACACCACGACCACACCAGCCATAACCACAAATAACTACCTTTTTCCCCGCCCACAAAATATTAGTCGCCCGGGTGATACCGTCTATAGTACTCTGCCCGGTACCATAGCGATTATCAAACAGGTACTTGGTCTGGGCATCATTCACTGCGATTATGGGATACTGTAGCTTGCCTGCCTTCTCCAAACTCCGCAACCTGACAACGCCGGTAGTAGTTTCCTCAGTACCACCGATAATGTTCTCAATCAAATCGCTCCTCTTGCTATGCAAGGTAGTAACCAGGTCAGCCCCATCATCTACGGTAAGTTGAGGTTCATGAGCTAAAGCTGTGTTAATATGCTTATAGTATGTTGTCTCATCTTCGCCTTTGATAGCATTAGTGGGAATGTCATAATCCACCATGGCAGCAGCAACATCGTCCTGGGTGCTCAACGGATTAGACGCACACATAACAACATCAGCTCCACCTTCTTTCAGGGCTAACGCCAAATTAGCTGTTTCAGTCGTAATATGAAGGCACCCCGAAATCCGAATTCCCTTCAGCGGTTTTTCTTTAGCGAATCTTTCCGTTATCAAACGTATTACCGGCATTTCGCGAGCTGCCCACTCGATGCGCAACCTGCCAGCAGAAGCTAAAGAAGAGTCTTTAATATCATAGTTGTTCGCTAATGTCATAGTCGCTCCTTGTTATTAATTTTTTGCTGATTTATATCGACACCGCTATTCCAGCCTAATTTATAGCCGTTATTTGAACTGCCCAGCTACATAATCAGGTATATTCAAGGTACCCATAAGTATCGGTTTTTGATGGCAATCACTGCCCCCCGTCATAAGCAGATTATGCTTCTTGGCAAACTCAATATAGTGTGCCGTGGTTTTGGCATCATGTCTGGAATGCCAGCACTCCACACCATCGATGTATTGTAACATATATTCTTCGATAATTCTTGTCTGCTCATTTAGCTCATGCGTTATACTGGCCAAAGACGTTCCGTTAGGGTCATTAGGATGAGCATGTACCAGCACACCGCCGGCATGTCTGACTAACTGTGAGGCTTCCGCCAGTGAGAGTGGATACTTGGGCACATTGCACTTGACCAGATATTTATCAAAGGCTTCTTGCTTACTCCCGACGATACCTTTTTCTATAAGATAGTTGGCAATATGTGGCCTGCCAAAGGTACCATCAACGCTATCCTGTATATGTTCCATGTCGCTCTCGGTTAATCTGGGAATATTCTCTTTAGCAAACTCTGTATTCAGTTTTTCCAGAATTTGACGGGCTCTTCTTTCCCTGTGTGCTCTAATCAACTGGAGTTTACTTTTCAACGCTTCATTATTAATATCGTAGCCATATCCCAAAAAATCTAACGAAACAGGCTTACTGCCTGGATATTGAAAGGTCACATTTAGCTCTACGCCGGTAATGTAGGCTATGCCATACTCCTTAGCTAATGCAATTGCCCTTTCCTGACAGTCTATAGAATCGTGGTCAGTAGTTGACATTACATTAATACCACGTCTGCTTGCTTCCTTAAAGACATCCTCTATGGAAAGGTTGCCATCGGAACAAGTCCTGGTATGAATGTGTAAATCTATTTTCATCTCTATTTCTTTGCTACACCGGTAATATACCACTCTTCCGGCAAGTCATGGCCGGTATCCACTACCAGATGAGTGACATTAAGATTGGGGTACAGTTTCTTTAAATCGTCTAAATCTACTTTTTCAAACTTCTTTTTATTGTTGAGATACGCCTGTTCGGTGAGTGCGTTGGATACATAATCCTCTTTTGTCCGCTCCAGTATCCTGCTGATTGATACCTCCTGCGGGCAGTCTGTCTGCAAGATGACAAAGGTCTTATGATGTTTAGCGGCTATTTCGGCAGCACGCCTTCTCAATGACTGTGTAACAAAGGTGGCATCTAGTATTACGCCATCACTCTGGTTTAAAACCTCGTCTGCCTGCCGGAACATCTCATCATAGACCATGGTACGTTTATCCATGCTCGCCGCTATTTTTTCGTCAAAAACATCCTCGTTTTTCAACACTTCCAGCCTAATCAGGTCAGTCCGCAGCAGCGAATAGCCCTTAATACGGGCAACTTCTTCAGTAGTCTCTGTTTTCCAGGTACCCGGCAAACCACAAGCGATAAGTAAAAAGCCAGCACCCAGCTCAGTTTCTATAAATTTCACAAAAGGTTCTTTCAACTTATTGTCTCCTTCTTTAACAACTTAGTTACTTAACATACTGTTTCATTATCATATATATGATTCGGCAAGTTTAAAATAGCTTCTAGCGTTAGCTAAAACCTTAATCTTTTCCTCCTGGGAAATATGGGGGTCATCAAGCTGAAAACTGCCCACCTTCCCCCGCACATAAGCCCGATAGCACTTATAGAAATTAAGGAGGTCTTTAAATTCACTATCCCTGCTCTGAGCGACATAAGCAGCTATAAAATGATTAGAAAGGTCTGCCCGTCCGTAATGGTCTAAATCCATAGCCAGAAAGGCAACTTCGGA
>CAZNEL010000065.1:0-8299 GCA_964572285.1 uncultured Dehalococcoidales bacterium
TTACGACCTTTCCCCCGATGGTGCCACCTTCGACCCCTATCTCAGGCTGACATTAGCCTACGAGGAAGAGGATATACCGGAGGAAATAGAGGCGGGAAACCTTTACATTGCCTATTATAGCCATGGCTGGGTCCCCCTTGACTCTACAGTTGACACCGGAGAGAATGAGGTATCTGCTGATGTAACCCACTTTACTGTTTTCGCTATTATGGCAAAGTTGCCTCCACCACCAGCCCCAGCTAAGTTTGTTGTCTCCAATTTGGCCATCGGCCCTGCTGAGGCCGAACCTGGCGAAGAAGCAACTATAACCGTTGAGGTGACAAACGCTGGGGGTACGGAAGGAAGCCACCTGCTGAATCTACGGATAAACGAGGTGCTTGAGGAGATAAAAAACGTAATTTTAGCCCCCAATGCAGTAAAGGCTATAGTTTTCACTGTAACCAGAGACGAACCCGGTACTTACTCGATAGAAGTTAATGGTCTTACCGGTTCATTCTCGGTAAAGCCTGTCCCCCCACCAGCGCCAGCACCAACGCTACCAGCGCCAGCACCAACGCCACCAGCTAAACCTTTTCCCTGGCCTCTGGTTGGTGGGATTATCGGTGGGGGTATAGTGCTTAGCCTCGTGGTCTATTTGTTGGTAATCCGGAGACAGGGAAAAATAGTGGATTAAGAGTGAAGCGATTTCGAGATTAGCCATTTCAAAAGAATAATTCAATAGTCCTTGTCGGAACTATGCCAACGGACAATTGAATTGGAGAAATTAGAAACCGCCTCAAGAAACACAGAGAGTTTGAGGGGCTAGAAGGAAGGCATAAAAAAGTGTGCTTGGCACTTCTGAACAAGTTTTCTTTACGTTGACTGTCGTTTCTCAGGTTAATTGACCACCCATTCTCAAGTTAAGTTTCCACCCTTGGTGCACTTTAATCCATAGTATCACACAGTTACCACCTCCTTATCAAGGTCTTTGTTGGGACACAGTAATGCCCGGTAACTCTTGCCACACACGCCAAGTCCTTTCCTGAACGAAAGTACCGCATATAATAACCCGATTGGGTGATAGACAGCCCTATTAAGCAGTATTATGCTAATTCATATACAACTGTGGACAATTATGCTTAATTGAGGAAAAGGATAGGAGACGGCTAACCAGCAGTGAATACAAAACCGCAAATCCTTATTGTCGATGACGAACACGTGGTTTGCGACCTGCTCAGTTCAGAGCTTACCGAGCTGGGTTATCAATGTAGTACAGCCTTAGATGCCGTTGAGGCTCTTAAGGAGATGCAAAAACAAGACTTTGACGTCGCCTTATTGGATATAAAGATGCCGGCAATATCTGGGCTGGAATTGTTAAGCAGGATGAGGTCAGAGTGCCCCAATACCTCAGTTATTATGATAACCAGCGTCTGCAACGCTGATAGCATGGTCAAAGCTTTCAGACTCGGGGCTTTGCATTATGTAATGAAACCATTTGATCTCGACGAAGTAGGTGTTACCGTACGACTGATCCTAGAGACCAAGGGTGATTCACCGGAAAGAGAGGACCACCAAAGGCCGGTGCATCCGGGAAGAAAACAAGCCGGTGCGCGGCCTAAGAAGGCTTACTTCGAGGAACTGATCGCCAAGGCTAGCGCTTTAGAGAAGAATGACAAGTACAATAGTGGGCATTCACAAAGGGTAGCTGCCATGTCGGTTTCGATAGCTCAGCAGTTAGCCCTACCGCAACATGATATTGAGAACATAGAGATAGCAGCATTAGTCCATGATATAGGCATGATAGGAGTCAATGAATCTATTCCAGCTAGGCAAGGTCATCTAGATTGGCAGCGATTTCGACGTATAGCATACCACTGTGAAGCAGGAGAGCGCATCCTAGCACATCATGTCAAAGATTACGAAATCCTGAGTATAGCCAAACATCACCACGAGCGATATGATGGCGGTGGCTATCCGGATGGCTTGTGTGGCGATGAAATATCGCTGGGTGCCAGAATTTTAGCCCTAGCTGAGACTTATGACGCGATGACGTCTCGGCGTCCCTACCGGGCAGCAATGAGTGCTAAAGCGGCTTGTGCCGAAATAGAGCGCTGCAAGGGTAGCCAATTCGACCCTAAGGTAGCTGATGCCTTTTTCGCGATGACGAGGGCATTCTCTAAGAGTCGTCAGGTATCATTTTCTCCAGACCTACCAAGGATGGTAATAAGGTTGAGATAAAAGGCGGTAACCGATGGTTAGTACAAAACCACAAATCCTTATTGTCGATGACGAACCTACGATTTGTGATGTGCTTAAGGATGATCTAACTGAGAACGAGTACCTCTGCATTACAGCTTTGAGCGGGTCTGAAGCTATCGCAAAACTGGGGAAACAGAGCTTCGACATTGTTCTGTTGGACATCAAGTTGCCCGGAATGTCTGGTATGGAAGTGTTAAGAAGAATAAGGTCGAATCATCCCGATACCACAACCATCATGATAACCTCTGTCAACAGTATTGATACGATGGCAGTGGCTTTGAAGCTAGGGGCTTGGGATTACATCATCAAACCATTTGATCTGGATGAAGTAAGTTCCACTATACGTAAGCTCCTAGAGACCAAGAAACATTTACCAGAAGGCAGAGAGCGCCAAACACCTACGTATCTTGGCTGTGAAGAAGGGGTTAGGTCGTCTGTGAGGGAATTTTCCAATGGCATAAATACTGTCGCCTATAGTGAAGGAGCAGTTCGACGTGAACAGATAGCTAGCATGACGAAGGCTGGCTTAACCTACGCTGCCATTGGTCTCAAGCTCGGCATAAGCCGCGAGCGGGTAAGGCAAATCCTTACTGGTATTAATAGAAAGCCTAAAACCACTACGGAAAACTCTAATCTGACAACGAGCGGCGTTGCTTGTCTTCTCAACATCCACACTAATACGGTGAGGCGGTGGGCTGACAAGAAAATACTAAAGGCGTACCGCATTGGCTCACGCCATGACAGAAGGTTTAAGCGGGAGGATATTGATAGCCTGCAGAGAAAATCAAAGCCAAGTAGTCTAGCTCAGGTGGAGGCGGGTTATGGAGAGGATTGAGGTAACAATCGTCGATAAACAAACCTTTTTTGGGAACGGGTTATACCATGCGCTAGAGGTGCTGGAGTGCGACCCAGCTAGCCTAATGACAGTAGTTCAAGAGAGGTCACCCGACGTGATACTACTGGATATTGACTATCCCTCGCTCAGTGGCCTTGAACTATGCCGGAAAATCGTGCGTCGCTTGCCAAGTACCAGCGTGGTAATGCTAGCCACCAACCCGACCGCCGAGGAATTAGTTGAAGCTATTAGGAGCGGAGCCGCAGCTTACCTGAGCAAGAGTGCCACTGTCGAAGAACTGGCCAAGACGATAAAGCAGGTCTGCCTTGGAGAATATCCCATAAACGAAACATTTGCCGCTACGCCCCACGCCGCCACACAAGTGTCAAGGCCATTTCGAAACATTGTATTAACAGGAAGATCGGCGCAAAGTGCGGGTGTCCATCTCAGTTCAAGGGAGGTGGAAATCCTTCAGTACGTTGCCAACGGCGCCACAAATAATCAGATTGCCCACATTCTGTATCTGAGTGAGCAAACAGTTAAAAATCACGGTAGCTCCATCTTTCGTAAGATGAGCGCACGTGATAGAGCCCACGCTGCAGCCTTAGCCGTATGTAGTGGTTGGCTTGAATACAAAGACCTTCCAGGGTTACCCCAACCCACTGGTACCCGGGGCTGAAGCAGCAAAGGAAGCTTTGAAAGGAGACCCAGTCTTCTGGATTTGGGTTGATATTAGAAATAGACCAAGAAGGAGATAGTCATATGGATAAGACAAAGCCAAATCTCTTAATTATTGACGAGGAGCAAGTTGTATGTGATGTGCTCCATGACGGACTGAAGAGGGGATACCAGTGCACTACATTTCTCAATGGGGAGGATGCTTTTGCCAAACTGGGCAGGGATGACTTTACCATGGTTTTGTGTAATATCAGGCTACTTGGGATGTCCGGCATGGAGGTTCTGCACGATATCTGGCTGAATCATCGTGATGCGGCAACTATCATGATAACCGCTGTCAATGATGGCGATACCACCGTTGAGGCTATAAAGTATGGGGCTACGGACTACATTGTCAAACCATTTGATCTGGATGGAGTTCATACCAGCATGTGCGCTGCGCTATGGTCTCACCAGGCTAACGCAGCTACTAAAGCCTCTACTCAAATGGATGCCGTCGCCCTTGGCGTAGAGGCTAAACTTGACCCATTTTCCACCATGCCACGGGTAGTGGCAAAAAGAATCATTGAGGTCGCCCGGCAGTTCGGTATTGCTGGGGGGAAGGGATTAAACAGAAGTCTGATTCCAAGAGGGGCACACTTATAAAACTGTAACTAAACAAATCCCAGTGAACTGCTTGGAGTATGGTCGATAGGCCAGCGGGCACTAATGAATTGACAGCTAGGGAGGAAAAACGATATGACAGAACTTATGACCCCGGATGAGGCAGCCCGTTATCTACGGGTCACCAAGAAAACCATATACAGACTGGCGAGGCTGGGCAAAATTCCAGCAACCAAGGTAGGTCAGCAGTGGCGGTTTCGAAAGAACAAAGTTGATGTGTGGTTACATCGAAACTCGGTCGGAACAACGGCAAGTATTCTGGTCGTTGATGACGAGGAGACAATTCGCTCACTATTCAAGGAGACCCTGGAGGAGTCAGGGCACAAGGTGACAACGGCGGCGACTGGTTCCGAAGGATTAGAGCTGGTCAAACAGTGGGACTTTGACCTAGTCTTCCTTGACCTCAAAATGCCGGGTATGGATGGAGCTGAGGTTTTTCGCCAGATAAAGAGCATCAAGCCTGACCTGCCAATAGCCATCATAACTGGCTATCCCGGCAGTGATATGGTGGCGTGGGCCTTAGCTCAGGATCCTTTAGGGGTTATGAATAAGCCCTTCAATGAAGCAGACATTGCTTCTACGGTAGCTAACTTTTTGCGTATCACTGGAAGGAGGTGAACCTTGGGGAAAATGGGTGCTGGCATCACGGTACCAGATGAAGACAACACAAAAGAGTACCTCATAAGTGAATTAACGGTCTTGCGCCAACGAGTTGCTGAATTGGAAGCCGCAAATACCATACGTAAGCAGCCGGAAGAGACGCAGGAAGAGCTGGAACAGGAGCTTTATCTCCTCGACCGGCCAGCCTCTATCGGTTATCTGGCAGCCGATGTTGCCCACGAAGTTAATAATCACCTGACCGGAATACTTGGATTTTCCCAGCGACTCCTGAGAAAGTCCACAGATGAAGAAGTTAGCCGAGACCTGCAAAGGATTCATACTGAAGCCCAGCGAGCAGCCGAGGTTGTGCGGAAACTCCTCAGCTTTGTCCAAACACTGAGGTAGGTAAGAAATGAGTGAAAAGCAAGAAGAAATTCTAATCGTTGATGATGAGGAGACAATCAGAAAGCTTCTGCAACGGACGCTGTCAAGGGAAGGCTACCAGTGTCAAGAAGCCGGCGGTGTTAACCAGGCCCTAGATAAACTGTTAGATAACACAATAGCTCTGGTGATTCTAGATATCAAGATGCCGGGCAAATCGGGAACCGAACTGTTGCCGGAAATAAAGCTCAGGTATCCAGATACCGTTGTCATTATGGCTACCGCTGTTAATGATACCGAGACTGCCATCCAGTGCATGAAGCAAGGGGCTTATGATTACTTCACCAAACCCTTCAGCCTGGATGAGGTTATACTCAGTGTAGACCGGGCTCTAGAAAAACGGAGGCTGGAGCTTGAGAACCGAGATTACCAGCAGCACCTTGAAGAAAAGGTTCAAGCGCAGGCTAGGAAAATACGTACCTCGTTTCTTAGTGCCGTAACTTCCTTGGCCTATGCTCTGGAGGCTAAGGATGAGTACACCAGTGGTCATTCGCAGAGAGTAGCCGATGGGTCTGTAGCTATAGCCAAGGGGTTGGGTCTGCCACCGGACACTATTGAGAGGATAAGGCTTGCCGGACTAATCCACGATATCGGTAAGATAGGAGTGAGGGAGTCTGTGCTAAATAAACCAGACAGGCTAACTGATGAGGAGTTTCAGCATATAAAATACCATCCTGCAATAGGAGAGCATATCTTGACTCCTATCGTTGACGACGAGGAAACCCTAAGGATGGTTAGACATCACCATGAGCGCTATGACGGCAAAGGCTATCCTGACGGGCTATCCGGTGGGCAGATACCGCCGGGTGCCAGGATTCTGGCGGTGTCTGACACCTATGATGCCATGACGTCGGAACGTCCCTACCGGGCAGCGATGAGCGCTGAAACTGCCTGTGCCGAAATACAAAGCTGTAGGGGTAGCCAGTTTGACCCTGGGGTAGCTGAAGCCTTCCTTAAAACCCGGGAGTCCACGAAATCAGTTATTTAACGTTAGCATAACTGGAATGGGGGTGAAGAGTGGAAGTGAATGAGCTTCTTAAATTAATGGTAAATAAAGGTGCCTCAGATTTGCACCTCACGGTGCCAAGCCCACCGGTGCTCCGTATTGATGGTGTGCTTATACCACAAGAAGATTTGCGACCACTTACAGCTAAAATGTTGAACTCGTCCTGGAACAAGTTGCTAATGAAGAGCAAAGGTCGGTTTTCGATAGAGAATGGGAGCTGGATTTTGCCTACTCTGTTCCCGGGCTAGCTCGATTGCGGGTTAACGCATTGCGACAGAGAGGTGTAATGAGCCTTGCTTTCCGGTTCGTACCATTCTACATCCCATCCATTGATGAATGGGGACTGCCCCAAATTTTCAAGGAGCTTATTCTCAAGCCAAGAGGACTTATCCTGATAACTGGTCCTTCCGGCAGTGGTAAATCAACTACTCTGGCAGCGATGCTTAGTTATCTCAATGAGAATGTGACGCGAAATGTTATTACTATTGAAGACCCGATTGAATTCGTCTTCCGTAATAAAAGATGCCTCATCCGGCAGCGAGACCTGGGGGACGATACCAAATCCTTCTCCACTGCAGTAATACACGCTCTCCGCCATGATGCGGATGTAATTGTCATCGGGGAGATGCGTGACCTGGAGACGATAAGCACAGCTGTCACGGCGGCTGAGACAGGGCACCTGGTGCTTGGTACGTTACATACTATCGACGCTCCCCAGTCTATTGACCGCATGATTGACATATTTCCCCATGGTCGGCAACAGCAGATTAGAGTACAGTTGTCACAGGTAATAGAGGTGGTAATATCACAAGCCCTCCTACCCCGCATTGATGGAGGGCGAATAGCTGCCTTTGAAATAATGCTGGCCAACCATACGATCAGAAAATATATTCGTGAGGAGAAGATCTTCGAGATACCCGTTAGCATTGAGGTGGGTACACCAGAGGGTATGCAGACCATGGATCAGGCGTTAGCTGACTTGGTAAAAAGGAACATAGTAACTCTAGAAGAAGCCATAATGAGAAGCAGTAATCCGGTAAAATTGCAGCAGTCTCTTCAATCCTAACGTGAAGCAACCACGTTCTAAGACACTGCTGGTAACCTGGTGGAAAAACTAGGGTGGGGTTAAATGGACAAGAAAAAAATACTTATAGCTGATGACGAACTAAATATAAGATCACTGGTAAGCAGGATGCTGGGCAAAGACTATATCGTCATCGAGGCAACCAACGGGGAGGAAGCAATAGATATCGCCAAAAGACAGGAACCAGATCTCATCCTGATGGACCTTATAATGCCACAGATGGACGGTTATACCGCTTGCTCTAGCATTAAGACCGATCAGGCAACTAAGGGAATCCCGGTGGTTATGCTTACTGGCGTCGGCCATGAATTCAACAAGAAGTTTGCCCGGGAGATGGGCGCTGATGCATATATAACCAAACCGTTCAGTGCTGATGAACTACTGCGTCAGGTCAAGCAAGTCCTGGGAGAGTGAGAGTAAAATGAGTAGACCACTGTCACAATCGGTCGAGTATTGAGAAGACGATGTGTAGATTCTAGGCAGATAGGTGAAGATAGCAAGTTAGGCAGACAATTCGCAAATCAAGTCGCTTGACATAGGATAACCAGTCGCCGCAATTTGAACTTGGTGCATCTAGGCTGTAAAACAGTAGGTAGTACTATGGTATTTATTGTCAGCTGCTGACAGGAGAAGGCTTACCAAGGAGGATTAAATGGAGAACAAAAAGGTGCTCGTCGTTGATGATGAAGAGAACGTTAGGCGTTTGTTGCGCAGCATGCTGGGCAACAAATATACTGTTCTGGAGGCAACGGAT
>CAZNEL010000066.1:0-7860 GCA_964572285.1 uncultured Dehalococcoidales bacterium
ACCGGGTTGCCTGAACCCCCTTTTGTTCAGGCTCATTATTCGATTAGAATAGAGTCTTTGACTGAGGTGATTGCACTTATAGCTTGAGGCTGGTATAATGAAGTTTGTAGGTTAGCTGTGGCTTTCAATCAAGATAACTTGATAGTTAGTAGTTTTATAGGTCCGATTAGTAGAGTAGTAGCGGGAGTGGCTAAACCTCTTGTCCTCAGCTGGGGTGAGGGGTTTTTATTTGATAGGCTAAGAAGATTCTGGCTATGGTTATGAGTAATAGACAAAAGACAACTGAAGAAGATACGTTACAGATGATGCGACATTCGGCAGCTCATGTGATGGCGGAAGCCGTACTATCTATTCTCCCGGACGCCAAGTTTGGCATTGGGCCAGCTATTGAAAGGGGCTTTTATTATGACTTTGAGCTACCTCGTTCATTGACTCCTGATGACTTACCACTTATTGAGAACAAGATGACCGAAATAATCGCTTTAAATATGCCCTTTGTTAAAGAAGAAGTTGGTAAAGAGGAAGCTCGGCGACTGTTTGCTGCCCAACCCTACAAATTGGAGCTGATTGATGAAATCCCGGACGAGAAGGTTAGCTTATATCGGCAGGGTTCGTTCGTTGATTTGTGTCGTGGCCCCCATGTAGATTCCACCGGGAAAATTAGAGCCTTCAAGTTGGTCGGCATTGCCGGGGCTTACTGGCGGGGTGATGAACACCGCCCCATGTTACAGCGAATATATGGCGTTGCGTTTGACAGCAAAAAGGCTCTAGCAGAGCATCTTAAAGAGCTTGATGAGGCTGCTAAGAGTGACCATCGGAAGTTGGGTAAAGAGCTTGACCTCTTTAGTATCCATGAGGAAGCTGGCCCAGGACTGGTTCATTGGCATCCAAAGGGAGCAGTGATAAGACGTGTCATTGAGGATTTTTGGAAGGATGAGCACATTAAGCGCGGCTATGATATGGTATATACCCCGCATATTGCTAAAGTAGACCTGTGGAAAACCAGTGGGCACTGGCAATTTTACCGCGACTACTTATATGCTCCAATGGAGGTAGAGGGACAGGAATACATCATTAAGCCGATGAATTGCTTGGGGCACATCTTGATTTATAAGACAAAGCTGCGTAGTTACCGTGAGCTACCATTACGTTATGCTGAACTGGGTACGGTTTATCGTTATGAGCGCTCCGGAGTGTTACATGGTTTATCTCGGGTCAGAGGTTTTACTCAAGATGATGCTCATATATTTTGCCGGTTTGATCAGTTAGAAGATGAAGTGGTAGGAGTACTAGATTTAGCCCTTTTCATGATAAAAACCTTTGGTTTTACCAACTACCAGATATTACTTTCTACTCAACCAGAGAAATATGCCGGTAGTGCTCAAATTTGGGATCAGGCTATCCAGACTTTAAGCCAAGCACTAACTAATCTGGGGCTTAATTACGATATAGATCCGGGAGAGGGTGTATTTTACGGACCTAAAATAGACATCAAATTTAAGGATGCCCTAGGAAGAGGATGGCAGGGTCCTACTATTCAGGTTGATTTTAACCTCCCTCAGCGCTTCGATGTTACTTATATTGGTGAAGACGGGGGGAAACACCCGGTAGCCATGGTACATCGTACTGTTTTGGGCAGTATGGAACGATTTTTAGCCACACTCATTGAACACTATGGGGGTGCATTCCCGCTATGGCTGGCACCATTGCAAGTAAGGGTGATTCCCGTAGCAGACCGTCACGTGGACTATGCCCGCAAACTGGAAACTGACCTTAAGGGCGAAAGTATACGTATAGAAGTTGACGATCGGTCGGAAAGAATGAATCTGAAAATTCGGCAAGCGCAGCTTGATAAGATACCCTGTATGCTTGTGGTAGGAGATAAAGAAATAGCTTCGTCTACTGTTTCTCTCCGACTGCTTAGTGGCGAGCAGACAGCTTTGCTCTCTTTAGAAAATCTTAAAGAAGTCCTTGGGAAAGCTATAGGAAATAAAGAAAAAGACTTGAAGCTATAATTTGATTGGTCTGAGAGAATATGCTATAGTCTCTGACTGTGAGATATATGTGGCGTTAGGAGGTAAATAAAGACATAATTAAGAAGATACTTATTAATGAGCGGATTAGAGCTAAAGAAGTTCGCCTCATAGGGGAGAAGGGGGAGCAGTTGGGGGTTATGCCTCTGATCCAAGCGCTGGAGCTAGCGAAAAAGAATAGTCTTGATTTAGTGGAAGTGGCTGCTACAGCAGCACCTCCGGTATGTCGCCTTCTTGATTACGGGAAATATAAATATGAGCAGACCAAAAAGGAACGTGAGGCTAGACGAACCCAGAAGATTTCGCTTCTGAGAGAGATTCGATTACGACCTAAGATTGGTACTCATGACTTTGAAGCTAAAGCCAAGGTAGCTAAGAAGTTACTAGCGAATGGAGATAAAGTTAAAGTAACCGTGATGTTTAGGGGGAGGGAGATTGTCCATCCTGATATTGGATGGAAGCTACTACAAAGAATGTCAGAATTCTTAAAGGAAGTGGCTTCGGTGGAGAGACAACCAATGCTGGAAGGAAAGCGTATGCATATTATCTTATTATCATCTCAGAAGACTAAAACAGAGGAAGGGGTGCAAAAGCCGTAAATGCCAAAATTAAAGACTCATAAAGGGGCACAAAGCCGTTTCCATATTACTGGCAGTGGTAAAATCATGCGGGTTAAGGGGCCAAAAAGCCATCTGCGCCGTAACAAAGCCAAGCGGACAAGACGCCTTTTTGACAAAACCATTCCGCTGCATGCCAGTGACCGGACTCGAATTAAGAGACTTATACCTTATGGAGTGAAATAGGTTTAGGGGGAATATTTTGCCACGAGTAAAAAGAGGGGTAACTACCCATCGCCGACATAAGAAAGTATTAGCACTGACGAAAGGGCATAGGGCTACCAAGCATTCTCTGTATCGTCGTGCTCATGAATCTATGCTCAAGTCATTGAGTTATGCTTACACCCATCGCCGGGACCGAAAAGGAGATATGAGACGTCTGTGGATTTTGCGAGTTAGTGCAGCTAGCCGAGCACTTGGCATTACCTATAGCCAGTTTACGAATGGCTTAAAGAAATCGGGAATTGAAATTAACCGCAAGATGCTTGCTGACATGGCGGTTAGAGAACCTGAATCCTTCGCTAATCTAGTAACCGTAGTTAAAGGGAAACTCCAAGCCTAAATGAGGATAAGAGCTATCCGGCTACCTCATTTCCTCGGTATCTTTATTACTAATGACCTCTAAACCAAGACGGTTAAGTCGGAATTTTGGACTATTAAAGCAACCTCAGTTTAATTAAGGTAAAAAGGTGTTAGACCAACTCAAAGAACTCAGGCAGAAAGCGTCACAAGAACTCAGTGAAATTAGAGACATAACGGAACTGGAATCGTGGCGTGTTCGTTATTTGGGAAAGAAGAGCGAGTTAGTAAAGGCTCTGCGCAGCTTGGGCACTCTGCCTTTAGAGGAAAGAAAAGCCGTGGGTGCCTATGCTAACAAGGTGAAAGTCGGTCTGGAGAATAGCTTGGAACAAAAAAACCAGTCACTAAGAGAAATAAGGCTGGCAACCTCAACTAAAGAAAGCTCTATTGATATTACCCTGCCTGGACATCCCCTGCCCATGGGCCGCCTGCATCCGATTACACAGACTCTTCACGAGATATGCGATATATTTATTTCTATGGGGTTCCAGGTAATGGAAGGCCCTGAAATAGAATGGGACTATTACAACTTTGAGGCATTAAACATTTCCGAAGAGCACCCGGCTCGAGATAACATGTCAACTTCCTGGGTTGATTTTCAAGCTAATGAAAAACAGCAAATGCTTCTTCGTACTCATACTACCTCGGTAACTGCCAGGACACTGGAAAAGATGGACCCTCCGATAAGAGTAATTGAACCCGGCAGGGTTTACCGTTATGAAGCCAGTGATGCTACCCATGTTCCCATGTTCCACCAGATTGATGGCATTGCTGTTGACAAAGATATTACCATGGCTGATTTGAAGGGCACGCTTTACGAGTTCGCCCACCGCTTCTTTGGCAAGGATAGAAAAGTACGCTTCCGTTGTGACTATTTTCCCTTTGTTGAACCTGGGGTAGAAATGGCTATTGAGTGTCAGGTTTGTAATGGCAGTGGCTGTCGGCTTTGTAGTAATACTGGTTGGATTGAAATACTGGGTGCCGGTATGACTCACCCTAAGGTACTCGAACGTGGTGGCATTGATCCAGAAAGTTACGGGAGTTTTGCTTTCGGTATCGGCGTAGACCGTTTACCTATGCTGCGTTATGGGATTGATGATATCAGGTTGTTCTACAGCGGTGATCTCCGATTCTTAAGGCAGTTTTAAAAAATGAAAGTTTCACTAAAATGGCTACAAGAATATATAGATAGTGATTTATCTCTAAATGACTTAGTTCATCGTTTGACCCTAGCTGGTACTGAAACTAAAGTACAACAAATTATAGGAGATAATTGGGGAGATGTTGTTGTTGGGCAGATAACAGCTATCAATCCTCACCCTAATGCTGACCGTCTTAGTTTACCTACCGTTGATTTAGGTACCGAGCAAGAGACAGTGGTTTGCGGAGCGCCCAATCTACAAATAGGTGACAAGGTAGCCTTTGCCCGTGTCGGCGCTAAACTTAATGATGGACACAGTAGCCAGCTGGTCACCCTGAAACCAGCTAAAATTAGAGGTGTTTTTTCCAGTGGCATGGTTTGTTCTGAGAAAGAGCTGGGCATCTCCGATAATCATGAAACAATTATAGTCTTACCGGCTGAAGCCCCGGTAGGTACACCTTTGGCCGATTATTTCGGAGATACGATACTAGATCTGGAGGTCACGCCCAATCGACCCGATTGTCTATCTATAATTGGCATAGCTAGAGAGATTGCTGCTCTCAACAAGCAAAGTGTCCATCTTCCCGAAGTTAGTTATAAAGAATCAGCAACTCCAATAGAGCAACAGGTCTCAGTGGACATTGTCGCTCCTGACTTATGTCCCCGGTATTGTGCTAGCTTGATTACCGGGATAAAGATAGCTGAATCACCAAAATGGATGCAACAACGACTTCTAGCTTGTGGCATGCGCCCCATAAACAATATTGTCGATATTACCAACTATGTGATGCTGGAATATGGACAACCTTTGCATGCTTTCGACTACCATCAAATTAGAGGTAGCAAGATAATTGTCCGTAGGGCTAATAATAATGAAAACATAGTTACCCTGGATGGCGTAGAGAGAAAACTTTACCCCGAAACGCTGGTTATTGCAGATGAGCAGGAAGCAGTAGCGATAGCCGGGGTTATGGGTGGTGCTAACAGTGAAGTAACCGAAAAAACTACTACTATCTTACTGGAGGCAGCTAGCTTTAATCCGGCAAGTATTCATTATACCGGCAGAACTTTACTTTTACCCAGTGAGGCTTGTATGCGTTTTGAGAGAGGCGTCCGCGCTGAACTTGCCTTACCGGCACTTAAGAGGGCGACACAATTTATTCTACAATTAGCCGGGGGAGAAGTGGCTAAAGGTATTATTGATGATTATCCAGGTAAGCTGGAACATACCCCTATCTTATTATCAACTGACAAGGTAAAAAGGCTGCTGGGTGTCGAATTTAGCCTCGACCAGATAATAGAGTCGCTAGATTCACTGGGCTTTGATTGCAAGACTACCAGTTCAAATACAGAAGTATGGGTTACCGCTCCTTACTGGCGAAGCGATATCAGTCAGGCGGTTGATCTTGTTGAGGAGGTAGCTCGTATTATTGGCTACGGGGAAATTCCGATGACCATGCTTAGTGGGTCAATACCTCAGCAAAGCTCTGACCCTATTATCAAGCTCAAGCGAGAACTGGGACGAGTTCTCACCGGTTATGGCTTTCAGGAAGTAATTAATTATTCGTTAACCGGCAAAGAAATGCAGAACAGGTTATTCCCCGAATCCTATTCACTTAAGCCTGAACCTCTCCGCTTGGTTAATCCAATGACCGTAGAGCAGGAGTATCTCCGTACTAACTTGCGAGCTAACCTGATAACAGCTCTGGCAGCGAATAGAAGGCATGAGGAAGATAGCATCAGGCTTTTTGAGCTAGGCAGAATTTACCTAGCCCGACCTAACAACTTACCTGATGAACCTGAAGTGCTGTGTGGTATATTGAGTGGCCCCAGAATAGATAGATGGTGGCAAGATGAAAGTGAATCCGTTGATTTCTTTGATGCTAAGGGCGTAGTAGAAAGTTTGCTTAGTCATTTGGGTATTGAAGCTAGCTTTGAGTCGAGCCAGGACGAAGGCTTGCACCCTAATAGACAAGCAAATATTACCGTAGCTGGTAATAGACTGGGACTTGTTGGTGAAGTCAATCCCAGGGTATTAGAGGCCTTTGATCTTTCAGAACAAATTTATCTATTTGAAATTAATGTGGCAACTCTCGTACCTTTCACTATTGGACATAAGCTATTCCAGCCGATACCTCGTTTTCCGGCAACGGTAAGAGATATAGCTTTGTTGGTCGACACAAAAATAACCAATTGGCAAATTCAAAATATTATTAAAAGTTTTTCCTTGGTTAGCAAAGTTAACATATTTGATGTTTATTACGGCGGGCAAGTTCCAGCAGGAAAGAAATCTCTTGCCTACAGGATTATCTACCAATCATCTACCCACACTTTAACCGAAAATGAAGTTAATAAAGTTCAGCAGCAAATTCTGCACAAATTATCTCGCGAACTTGGCGCTACGCTACGTACATAATATTCTTCGATTCTTAAAACAAACGCCTGATATGACCCTTGACAAACCAGAATTTTTCAAGTATAATCAGTATATACTGATTATACAGTATAATCAGGCCAAATATTGGGAGAAGTAATAATGACCCAAAAAAAGCAAAAAGAATGTTACTGTGTGCCATCTGCTAAGAGCTGCTGCAAAGTTGAAGCATTGATTAGTGTAGATGAAAGAGGGCAGATGGTGATACCTAAGGACATAAGGGAAAAAGCAAATATCCGTGCTGGGGATAAATTAATTGTTACTTGTTGGGAAAAGGGCGGACAAGTATGCTGCATTTCTTTAACTAAAGCTGAAGATCTCACGGAAATGGTAAAGAATATACTTGGGCCAGTATTGAAAGACGCGCTATGAAAATAAAGGAGACACTGCGATGAAAAAGGATGAGACGAAGAAAATTGTAAGAGATGGTTATGCTAAAATCGCCAAAAAGGGTAATTGCTGTTGCCAACCGGTAACTTCATGTTGTGGAAACGCTGATTTAGCTCAAGGTATGAGCCAAAAGATAGGATATACCAAAGAAGAAATCAAAGGAGTTCCCAACGGTGCAAACCTGGGCCTTGGTTGTGGGAATCCGGTGGCTATAGCCTCTTTAAGGCAGGGAGAAACCATGCTTGACCTTGGCGCCGGTGCCGGAATCGACTGCTTCCTGGCGGCTAACAAAGTTGGTAAGAACGGCAAAGTTATCGGTGTCGATATGACACCGGAAATGCTTGATAAAGCGAGAGGAAATGCTGAAAAGGGCAATTATGATAATGTAGAATTCCGACTTGGGGAAATTGAGAATCTACCAGTTGCAGATAATTCAGTCGATGTAGTGATATCAAATTGCGTCATTAATCTAACCCCTGACAAAGGCAGGGTCTTTAGAGAAGCATACCGGGTGCTAAAACAGGGTGGCAGGTTAATAGTCTCGGATATAGTTTTGTTGAAGGAGTTGCCAAGTTCTATTAAAAACTCTGTTGCAGCCTATATTGGCTGTGTTGCTGGAGCTATATTAAAAGACGAGTATATAGGAGCAATAGAAGCCGCTGGCTT
>CAZNEL010000067.1:0-7808 GCA_964572285.1 uncultured Dehalococcoidales bacterium
TAGATACCTACTCCCATGTAGCCCCAGGACTTCAACAAGCAGCGGCCAAAGGCTTCGATGATATCCTGAAGAAAGAATCCAAGCTGGTTAAAGAGCTACAAGAGATAATCCAGAATTGAATTAGTGCCATTTTAGTGCCATTCCATCAATAAAGCCCTATGCCATGGCCTAGTATAGGGCTTATTTAGCTTCAAATAGTGGCGTCCCTGGAGCGATTCGAACGCTCGACCCGCTGCTTAGAAGGCAGCCGCTCTGTCCAACTGAGCTACAGGGACATTTAAAACAAGGCGGAGGGTATTTACCCCCTTTAGCCTTAAAATCCTGTATAGACATATTGATAATCACCATTGACATTGAAAAGACAGCCGCTAATTTAATGACTTCAGTCTCTTGTCATTATACAAAACATAGTATCATTCTGCAACGACATACCAGTGAGGCAAAACTAGAGAAGGCTTTTTTCGCTGTTTCCTTGTCGCTTTCTTCTGCCTTGTAAGAGCCAATAGACGCTCTAGTTAAAACCTAGGGCCTTTTGTGTGTCAGTGCGACGGATAAAACTTATGCCGGGTAACTTAGACACATTCCACCGTCACCATAATGCCTTTAGGTCAACCAAATTGACCTAGCCTACCTTTTGAATCCCCAACTTAAATCGGGAATTAGCCTAACTGCCGATAAGCGCCTATCTATTGGCATACGGTCTAGCCATTACCCTTCTGGATGTTTAGCGCTGAGCCTATAAACAGGTTCATCAAGTCAACCAAATCTGGCTTTGGGAATGCCTATCGTGGATCTCTGGCATTAGCTATGGCATAATAGCGTTAGTAATGTCTTGGTTCAGACCTGGGAACTGGGAAAGCCATTCTAGCCTTTCCCGCTTTAAGTTTTCCGAAAGTTCATCTATCTCTTCTTCGAGGTAGTAGGTACTAAGGTCAAACCGGCTCAGGTTTACTCCAGGGATTTCAACCGGTACTTCATAGCCCCAGAATTCGTCCCTCTTCCATGTAATTTTATTGCGGGCTATCATTTCCAGTATTCTTACTGAATCTCCTACGGTTATCTTTTGCCCTCTATCTGGCCCACCTATATTTCCTGTATTTAATATGAAACACTGGATATCAGGGTTATTTTGAAGGATACTAAGGAATATGTTACCTTCCTCTTCTTCCGAACCAACAATAAAGGGATTGGTACCGACCACCCTCAATGATTTACCTGCCTGGGAAGGGTCACCGGCCGAGGTTTCTACTGATTCACCCAGCATAAAGGCAGCCGCTGCCCATTCCGGAGTAAGCCGTGCTACTGGAGGTACAATGTCATGGTGGCGGGTAATGAATACAATATAATGAGCCTTTTCCAAGTCAATGTCCTTATCGGTAAAGGCAATGTCTCGCCTCTTGACCATCCCACGTCCATTGGAGGTTAGCGTCGTATTAAAGAAATCCACCCTACCCGTTTCCGGGTCCACCCAGACATTCTCCAGTATCGCCCGCGGGCTTATTGCCGCTGCGTAGAGAAGCGGTTGCGAGCTGGGTTCTAAGCCATCCGTTTTTAAGTAGAAAGACTCCTCGGTACCAATAGCACTACCATCAGACCTCAATATGGTCACATCATCCTGGCGAATTATCACTCTCTCCGGAGGACATAGCCAGTGGGAATGACAGGAGAGTGAAGTCTTCCCAGTACCACTAAGGCCGAAGAGCAGAAAACCAAAATCCCTCAGTTTTCCATCTCGGAATACCCGTATAACCTTGCTTCCTGCATGAAGCCCGAGATACCCTTCTTGCTTAGCCCAGTACATTACCTGGCGGAGCATCGCCTTCTTGTTCTCACCCTTGTAATCACTGCCCAGGATCAGAGTCATGCCCGAATCGGGGAAAACAATGGTTTTCTTCTCTGGCCACTCGGCGACGGTGATGGTGGTAAAATCAGGCTCACCCTCCTCTGAGGGGAATAGGGTGTTACCCCACATCAACGGTATTCGAGCATAGTCAGCAGTCACATAAACACGACAATTTCTCTTAAAATCCGGTGTCTGGCACATTACCCTGTCGAGTCTAATCATCACCTTGTCTCTCAAATATTCCAGGACCTTGTGAATAAGCTGAGTATCCTCTTGACTGAGCTCATCCATGACTACCTCGGTAAACTTGGCAATTCTATTGCGCACATTGGTAGTAACAGCAAGGTTACCAAACTCAGTTATAACCCCTCCATTCTCCAATGACCATTGCCTGAGTTTTTCATCGGAGGGATTGTCAATTATTCTTTTTGGCCTAAACTCCCTGGCAAAAATATCCTGCATGCTATCACCTCTCAGAAACTAGTCAAAATGGCTAACTACTAGTATTATAACTAAATACCAAGGCGTGCTACAATAGGCTTATGGTTCGTATTTACCAGCCAAATGATGTAGCCAGGGTATATTTTATCATTAATAAGGCAGCTAAGACATATGAAGGGTTTATACCATCTGATTGCTATCGCCAGCCTTATATGCCTATGGATGAACTTGAACAGGAATGAAACAGATGATTCTTTTTGGCTGTGAGGGTTATTATGCTGCTTACCTACTAGATTGCTGAATTAGTTCCCATCTTACCATGCCGTCTTCAATCAACTGCCGGATTTTCCTTTCTTCTGGGGTAAGATGGCTGGATTTGCCAGTTTTTATTTCCATGATGACTATCTCTTGGGGGTCCCCGGCAGCTAACCCCGGGAAGACTATCAAATCTATAGGGCTGCCAATAAATCTGGCCTCGGTAGGGTCATACTTAAACTCGGGGAGGTAGGGGGCTAGCTGTTCCACAAACTTACCTCCCAGTACTGCTCGACTCTGAGCAATTGCTGCCTTGCAGGCTTTCTCAATCTCGGCTTCCCATTTTTGTTTCTCAGTCTCCTGCCATTGCCGGAATCTCATCTCAAATCTTAACCTAGCGAGGTAGTAAACTAGAAAGATGCCCAGGATGGCAATGGCCACGATAATAATAATTAAGACTATGGGTTCCATGATAGACCTCCCCAGTGCGAATCCGAGGTGATTGTTAGAAACCTTATTCTGTTTACCTTGGTTTATGGTACTAGCTTGGTGATTTTTGGCTGCTACCGGGCTTGACCAGGGGAACTTTGTCAATGCATAAGGGGCAGTCCTGGGGTTGGTAGTTTGTAGTTGCGGAACGGTGACAGCTAAAGAGGGGAACCCCAAATTCTGCCTCTTGCTCAGAGCGGTCAACTAATACGCCTATGCCGACTACTATGCCCCCTTGATTGGTTACCGCTGCCATAACTTCGCGAATTGAGCTGCCGGTAGTGAGTATATCATCAACAATGAGGACTCTCTCACCGATGTCAATGCTGAAGTCTCGTCGAAAGGCCCTTTCTCCAGAGCTCTCCTTTTCGGCAAATATGCCGCGGACGCCTAACTGTTTGGCTGTTTCAAATGCCAGGATAATGCCGCCAGTAGTTGGTCCGGCTACTACCTGAATTCTTTGGGCGCGAAAGTGGTCAGCAATCAGGCAGCAAAGCTGTTCAGTATAATGTGGGTATTGCAACACGCGGAACTTCTCCCAGTAGATAGGAGAGTGAAGTCCAGAAGTGAGCAGGAAATGCCCCTTGAGTATGGCTCCTGACTTTATAAAGATTTCTTCTATATTATCCATTGCCAACTTTTCCTCCTTTAATCTACCGATGATGCGTAAGCGCCAGCAACCTGTTGAGACGTGGAATTGGATAACTGCTCCGCTAACGGGTAGCTAGTAACTATCCCCCACTGACCTGGCGGCCAGATTGATAACCAGGCTTTACCGACTATGTTTTGACGGGGTACTGTCCAGCCTTTATGGGAATCGCTGCTGTTGTTGCGGTTGTCACCAAGAACAAAATAGCTATTCTCAGGGATTTCTGTGGGACTAAGAGTGTAACTGGGTTGGTCCTTGATATAGGGTTCATCCAGTGGTGAGCCGTTGACATATACTGTACCCCCTTTTACCTCTACAACATCGCCGGGTACCGCGATGATACGCTTAATATATTCAACCTGTGGATTCTTAGGTGGCTGGAATACTATTACCTCACCTGCTTCCGGTTCGCGGAAGAAATAAACAGCCCTATTTATTAAGAGTCTTTGTCCATCATGAAGGCTGGGTTCCATACTGGAGCCGACTACTCCGAATCTTGGCGCTACAAACTGTAGCAGCAGGGAGATTACTACTGCTAGTAAGATTAGCCCCACAATCTCACGGAGAAAAGTTCTCATCTGGTCCTTTCTAAATCAACCTCAATTATACCTTACTATTCTTTATCCTTCCAGTTTTGCTTTTCGGTATAAGCATTTTTAGATAGCAGTTGGTAAGATTAGTGACAGTAGACTATACATATGTTTCTGGCGTGTAAGTTAGCGTTCTTGTTCAGCCCATTAGTAGCATATTGCCAAGATAGAGAGGGTCAGTACCGTTGGGCAGGATTGACCACGTTAGTGGAGTGCCCTTGGAGAAAGTTAGCTATGTTATCCACTGCCATCGCCAGACCAACTAGGGTGGCTTCGGGTACCATGGCAGCCGTATGTGGCGACAGCACCACATTCTCAATGCTCCGCAGTGGGTGGTCTAGAGATAGGGGTTCATTGGCGAATACATCCAAACCGGCGCCGGCAATCATACCGCTCTGTAAAGCCTTAACCAGAGCAGTCTCATCTACCACTGAACCTCGGGCAGTATTAATCAGCATCGCCGTAGGTTTCATCAGCGTTATCTCATGTTCCCCGATAAGTTTATCGGTCTGCGGCACTCCCAGAACATGGATTGATACCACATCCGATTGGAGCATTAGCTCTTCCAGCGTAACAAACTCTGCTCTGTACTCCTCAGTCCGTTCTGGGGAGGGGTGAAGAGTCCAGGTAATTACCTTCATGCCAATGGCTTTTCCAAGCTGGATTACCCGCTGGCCTATGCTCCCGGTACCGATTACCCCCAGCGTTTTGCCGTAAAGCTGTGAAGAGTATTCTCGTGCCCAACCACCAGCCCGTATGGTACGGTCGTTTTGGGCTATCTTGTGAGCTACAGCCAGCATCAAAGATAGTGACATCTCACCAACGGCTATAGCGGAGTAGCCTGGGGTGTTGGTAACTATTATACCTAGCTCAGATGCTGCTGGTACATCCACATTGTCGTATCCCACCCCATATATAGCGATTAACTTCAATTTAGGGCAATTCCTCATTACATTTCGGCTGAAGACACTGGTTGAGCGGATGTTGTATACAATATCGGCATCGGCAATACGGGATAGTAATGTTTCCTCACCAAAAGTTCTGGAGTTATAGATGCGTACTTCTCCAAGCTGTCCAAGCCGTTCTGCTTCAAGTGTTCCCGCTAGCACGGGAGGTTCATCATCGGGCACAACGATTATTGGCATAGTATAACCTCCTAACGTGTTGTTTCACCATTAATATTATGGATGAAGACATAATAAAGCCATATCATATCATTTTAGAAGGTATAGGATAATATCACCCACGTTAGTTCCAGTGTCACCGGTGATTACCAGAGACCTACCAATCCTGTCCAATAATGTGTTGCTATCATATCTATCAAGATAGGATTCCACATCTATTCCTTTGGCTTTAGCAATATCTAAGGAGTTCTTATCCACTATAGCGCCCGCTACATCAGGCAGGAAATCCGAACCGTCGGTCCCTACGCTGGCAACTACCCACTCGCCAGCGTATCGTTTCATTGCCAGCATAGATACCGCTGCGTAGTGTTGATTTCTGCCTCCTTTGCCAGCAGCGGCAGGCAATTTGGGGGTTGTTTCGCCACCAAGTATAATAGCATCATGTCCGACATATCTTGCGTTCAGTATCTCCTTTGCCCTAGACCAGGCAACAGCGGTTGTATCACCTTTCTGCTCAGCAGTAACAATATATGGAATAAATCCCAGCTCAGTTGCTTTTTTAAGCATGGCTTCCAAAGCTAGTTTGTTATCTCCAATTATGTAATTATAACAATTATTTAACTTTTTGGGAGTTTCTGCCACCTCTCCTTGGTGACCTTTCTTCAAGAAGTCGATAACACTTTTTGGCGCTCTGGATAATAAGTTATATCTTGTTAATACATCATAGGCGTCTGAAAAAGTTGTAGAGTCGGGAAAGGTGGGGCCAGAGGCAATGACAGCCAGGTTATTTCCAACTACATCGGATAATATCAGGGAAACAACGGTGGCTGGTGAATAAAAATGACCCAACTGCCCGCCTTTAATCTTAGACAGGTGCTTTCTTAGCGTGTTGATTTCACCTATCTCCGCTCCAGAGCTCAATAGTAATTCTGTAATATTTTGTTTATTTTCTAAGCTTACTTCATCAACTGGGTAAGGCATTAAAGCAGACCCACCACCTGAAATTAAACATATCACTAAGTCATTTTCATTTAAGGAATAGCGCTGTTTAAGAGCTAGCATCTCTTCTACGCCACTAATGCCCCGTTGGTCTGGAATGGGATGACCAGTTGGTATTATTTTCGTTTTGCTTGTTTTATAATCTCCGCTCTTACAATTAACTACACCGGCAGCTATGTTCTCAGGGTAAATTATAGCCTCTAATGTTTCAGCCATAAGGCCAGATGCCTTGCCTCCTCCGATGACGAATACTCGGCCTGCAGATAGACGATAGATGTCATTATTTATGATAAGAACTTTACTGGCGATATCATATCGTACCGCAGATTTCATGATGTTTGGCGGAAGTACTCTGGTGATACCGTCTTCAATAATGTCTAAAGTTTGTTTTCTTAATTTGGTTGTAGCCAGTGTATCTTTGTTATTTATTATCATGGGAATTTACCTGATTAATAATACCTAGGGAATTTCAGCGTGCCTTTCCAACAATTATACAATTAAAAATCAATGAATAAAAAATTGATGTTTTTGTTCATATGGGTAATGACACATGCACTGGGAAAATCTGATAGAAGCTCTATCACAGGACTACATTTAATGCTAGGAAGCCTGTACAGATGGCAATGCTCAGCGCTGTTGTTGACACTAGATGCCGAGCCAAGTATAATTTTGTTACATAGGAGATGAGAGTGCTTGCCTTTCGAGGTAATTCCTTTATATAGACTTCTATAACCCTGAATTTCGCCTCCTACTCTATGGGGCTCGTAGCTCAGCGGCAGAGCGGTCGGCTCATAACCGATTGGTCGCAGGTTCGAATCCTGCCGAGCCCACTTCTGTTTTGTCTATTTTGCTTAACAATTTGCTTAACACTTTTTCACTTGTTGCCTCCGTTTTTCGTTGAATTAGATTGTCTACGATAGTTGCCAATGCTTCACCGAACAATGTATGCTCGTTTTGCTGCCAAGTTTCATATAGTTTACGTAAAATCTTGTCTTGTTCCTCTTCAATCCTGTCCAGCTTCTCGGTCTGCGTAAAGTTATACATATTCGTGATTGCTATAGAAAAGAATGCTATTGTCAAGGCTAGTAACGAGACTTTTAATTCCGAAGGTGGCCCAACAATTATATAGCCAAGAAATACGAATGCCACAAGGAATTGCATAACTAATCCGAACAACGTAACAGGCTTAGCTACTTTTCTTAATATTTGTTTCACTTCTTATCTCCTTTTGGTTTCCCTTTTTTCTTATAGTCCAAGCTGAGCACAACCCAGTAATGCCCTAGTTTCTTGCCTTTGATTTGCCCTCTTTCAAGAAGCCAACGGCAATAACCGTCTGATATTCCAAGCTTCTGTGCTGCCCCTTTTACGCTATACGTGGTTGGATATTCTCTACAGATTAGGAATATACAGTATTCAGC
>CAZNEL010000068.1:0-7252 GCA_964572285.1 uncultured Dehalococcoidales bacterium
ACGAGCCCTACTAATAGCCTGTCTTTTCTCACTTGAGTCTCCAGAAAAAAGAGTCGGCCACAACTAAATATATCTCGATCAAGGCTAAATAAGAAAGACACAGATCAAGATATCCGTGCCTTGACAGTCCTTGGTAGCGGGGGTTGGATTCGAACCAACGACCTTCGGGTTATGAGCCCGACGAGCTTCCACTGCTCCACCCCGCGCTAACATATTCCATACCTGAGCTACGCTCATTATCAAGTGGAAACTGACTACTAGGCTAAGTATAATCGCTGATGGCATAAGGTGTCAAGTTTACGGGTTCTACCGTCAATTGAGAAAATGTTTGTCAACTCCAGCCAGATTATTGTAAACTATCCTAGAAGCCAGCCTTTGTAAAATCTAGCGAGAATACTCCACAGCTTGCTGTGGGGAGATTGATTCAAGAAGGAGAAAAATGAGCTTTTTAAGTCAAACTGACTCGGAAGTTAGTTATGCCTTGCTTGCGGAAGAAAAACGGCAAAGGGGAACAATAAATCTCATTCCCTCGGAAAACTATGCCAGTAAGGCTGTACTTGAAGCCCAGGGTTCGTCTCTGACTAGTAAATATGCTGAGGGTTACCCCCAACGGCGTTACTATGGCGGTTGCCAAAATATGGATATAGTAGAAAATCTGGCTATCCAGCGGGCTAAAGAACTGTTTCACGCCCAACATGCTAATGTCCAACCACATAGCGGGGCCCAAGCCAATATGGCTGCTTACTACACCTTACTGGAGTATAGTGATACAGTTATGGGTATGAGCCTGGCTCATGGCGGCCATCTTACTCATGGTGCCAAGGTGAGTTTCTCTGGCAAGTCATATAATTTTATCCCCTACGGTGTTGATCGAGAAACAGGAAGGATTGATTATCAGCAGGTAGAGAAGCTTGCCCTAAAGCATAAACCCAAGCTGATTGTGGCTGGAGCCAGCTCTTACCCCAGGATTATCGATTTTGAGCGGTTTCGGCATATTGCTGACCTGATAGGAGCTAGACTAATGGTGGATATGGCTCATCTAGCGGGAATAATAGCTGTGGGGTTGCATCCTACACCTATTCCCTATGCCGATGTGGTAACCTCGACTGTACATAAGACACTACGTGGTCCGAGGGGTGGGTTTATCCTATCTCAGAGTGAACTGGCTTCAGTAATAGATACTGCCGTATTCCCTAGAATGCAGGGTGGCCCCCTGATGCATGTCATCGCTGCTAAGGCAGTAGCCTTTCATGAAGCCTTACAACCTGATTTTCTCGATTACCAACGAGCTACGTTAGATAATGCACTTACCCTAGCCAGTGAACTCAAACGACTAGGATTGCGCCTGGTATCAGGTGGAACCGATAATCATCTTATCTTAGTCGACCTCACTGAAACGGAGGTCACCGGTAGAGAGGTGGAAGAAGCTTTAGAGGCAGTCGGTATTGTGGTTAATCGCAACGCTATCCCCTTTGACCCTCGCCCACCGACGATAACCAGTGGTATCAGACTGGGTACCCCAGCAGTGACCACACGTGGCTTTGGGATTGCGGAAATGAAGCTCATCGCCTCATTAATTGTAAAAGTAATCACCAATATTGACAATCGAGACATTCAGAACCAAGTAAGACAGGAAGTCAGCCAAATATGCCAGCGTTTCCTGCTGCCAGGGGTGGATGGCTAAGATTGCTTATAACCCTATCCATTTCCCCTGCAGGGGTGTTTAGGTCTCCGCAGCGGAGAGTCTGTGATGAATGGAGTGCTGTCAAGCGTGATACCCAAGAAAAGGAAAAACTACACCTATTTCTTATATTATCTCTGTTAATCGGTGAAGTAGCCAACCGCTTAAAACAGTATTCCAGGCAACCAAAGCGCCAGCTGTGGGAATATCATGACTAATCCCAAACCAAATACCTGAATTGGAATGAAGGGTAGAATAGCACGCCAGATTTCTGACATTGGGATGCCTTTATTAGCGACAAGCCCCTTCATATAAAAAAGCGCAAAGCCAAAGGGTGGCGTCAGGTAAGCTATTTGTAAATTGACCATGAATAGAATCCCGAACCAGAGAGGGTTGAAGCCTAAAGCTGCAATTATGGGAGTATAAATGGGAGCAGTAACCAGGACGATGGCGTAATCCTCCATAATCATTCCTAGGAACATCAAACTGAGCTGCATTAGTATTAAAACAGCCCAAGGATGTAGTCCTGAAGCCATTACTATCCCTTGAATTAAGTCCGCTGCCCCCATAGCCATGTAGAAGCGAGTAAAACAGGCGGCTCCGATAAGGATCCACATAACCATACCGGAGAGTCTTATGGTATCGATGAGTGACGCATTTACTACCTTCCATCTTAGTTTGCGATATACAAGTGCAGCTATGATTGCTCCTAAAACTCCTACACCTGCAGCCTCAGTTGGAGTGGCAATTCCTAAAAATATTGAGCCCAACACACCAACGATAATGGCGGCAGGTAGAATTGAGCCGCGCAATGCCAAGAATTTCTCATGCCAGCTAGCCCTCTCTTCAGAAGGCAAGGCAGGGCCCAGTGCGGGATTTCGACGACACCTTATCGCGATACTTATCATGTATAGACTGGAGAGGATCACCCCAGGTATTATTCCTCCAGCAAACATCTTTCCCACTGATTGTTGTGTAATATTGGCAAAGAGTATCATTGCTATGCTGGGAGGGATAAGCGCCCCCAGGGCTCCTCCCGCCATAATGGACCCCATAGCCATTTTCTGATCATATTTGCGTTTGGCCATGGCTGGAAGCGCTATAATACCCATGGTCACAATACCAGCCCCAATCACGCCGACCATAGCCGCAATAGCCGTACATATCAAGATAGTTCCCATCGCCAGGCCTCCCCTCAAACCGCCCATCCACTTGTGTATCATGTCATATGCTGCTTCGGCAATGCCCGAATATTGTAGTATATTGCCAGTAAGAATAAAAAGTGGGATAGCAACCAGCACAAAGCTCCTCATCGAACCCCAAGTAGCGTGAACTATTAAACCGAAGGCACTTGGGCCCCATACGAAGAACCCCAATACCATGACAACAGTAGCCAAGCTGAAGGCAACAGGTAGACCCAATGCAAAAAGCAACAGTAGAAAGCAAAAGAGGACCAGCGTGAGCAATTGTATACTCATTCCAACTCACTACCCCGGATAACATAGAAGAGGTCTCGCATGAACTTAGCTGCGCCTTGGAGAAGTACGAGCACAGCTGCTATTGGTATGATTGTTTTGAAGGGATAAATGGGGGGCTCCCATATTGTGGAAGCCGTTTCTAATACGCGCCAAGAGTTCAGCGCAAAGTCGGTTCCCTTCCATATCAGTAAGACCATGATGAAGAAAAAGAATGGCGCCGTAGCGAGGTCTAAAATTGCTTGCACCCTGGGGCTTACCCGCGAATAAAGTATATCAAGATTAACATGTGCCTTGTGAAGGAGCACGTACCCGCCAGCGAGTACTGTGCTCCCTCCAAATAGAAATATACTCATCTCGTGCGCCCAGTGAGTGGGACTGTGGAACACGTATCTTGCTGTGACCTCGTAGACTAAAACAGAAGCCAAGCCAAGTAGAAGAAAACTTAATACTCTCCCTGCCCACTCGTTTACCAAACACACGCCCCGGTAGACGGCTAACAACTTATTCACTGTCTTCTTTCGTCTTTACTCATCGTGAAAAGCCGCTTCCCTCACTTTCTTCGGCATAATTCTTGGTTCCCTCCCCTTTTCTTCCTCCCCCATATATTAGGGTAGAGCCGTGGTTCAATTTGGTTCCACCTGACTAAAGCCTATTAAAGGTAGCCTAAGTCTCCCATATATTGCTTGAGCAGTTCAATCATTCTAGCATTACCATCGCTGGCTGCAGCGGCCTCCTCCCAAACCTGTTCTGCTGCCACGACATACTCTTGTTGATCAGACTCTGAAAGGTGACACTCGTTTCCTCCCATTTTCTTGATTTCACTCCATGCCCACGTACGGTAGTCGGCTTCCTTGGTTTCAATAAGTCGAGCCCAGCTAACTACGCCTGAGGAAAGAATCGCCTGTAAATCCTCAGGTAAAGAATCCCACGCATCCATGTTGACTATGCAGGGACCTACTTGTATATCCTGATGGCTTGGTACAATGAGGTTCTTGGCAAATTCATGAAGCTTGATATCGTACATCTCACCTACACCACCATCACCGGCTCCGTCAACCGTGCCCGTCATAAGTGCCATATATATCTCAGAATATGGTATCGAAACGACGGTGACCCCTAGTTCTTCCATCAATTTTGATGGAGGCCCGCCGGGCATTCTTATCTTCCTTTCTCTGAGGTCATTTAAAGAATCAATTGGCTCTTTGAGAAGTATGTCTTGTGCCGGCTGCACAAGCTCGCCAACCCAATATATGTTCTCTCTAGCATAAGCTTCGCGCAAGATCTCGAGCCAGCCTCTCTCCCAGACTAGCGTATGATATTCTTGTGGAGATCTGATAGAGAAGGGCAGGCCATTCTCTATCATAGACTCAGGAATGATGCCGAAGTAGAACCCTGGCCATGGATAGCCTATTTCACATATGCCGTCTCTTATCCCTTCGAGTTGCTCGTCCTCAGAGAGGACTTCTCCCTCATAGGTTGGCAGAATATCAAGCCTGCCTGCTGACATTGTTCTCACCAGGTCACAAAACGTTGCCATTTCCTGCCCGGACAGACAAGTCTTAGTGGCCCAAGTTGTCATTTTCCACTTGAAGACCTCTTCAGCGGGTGCTGGTGTTGGCGTCGGCGTCGGCGTCGGAGTTGGTGTCGCTGTTGGTGATGGTGATGGAGTTGGGGTTGGTGTCGGTGTTGGGGCGGCACAAGCCGTCACTACCAGCACCAAAATTAAACAAATACCAACAATTAGTGTTATTACTTTGTGCCTTTTCATTTCTCCCCTTTCTTTTATTTTTCTTCTCTCCCATTTATCCAAAAATTAGTCCTACATATGCTCACCTCCACCCACACCTAATTCCAAGCCAACAAGTCTGTGGCATGGTGTTTTCTCTAGTTTCCCGGTTCGCTGAGTTCGGACTCATCTTACAAACTACTCCGCCGAGCGGCTATCTCTTTCACTGTGTTATTTACTATGACAATCACTCTACACATTTTTGGAACAACTGTCAACAATCTCTAACCCTACAACAATGCTTCTTAACTCATATAAATACCTCTTAACCTGTACCAATTGATTTATGTATCCTATACAGGCATTTTCAACGAGCCTGAAGAGAGGTAATCAATAATCAGATTACGGAATCGCCCCGAGCTCTACAAAGAATACCAATACACTGCCTCCGTGTATTCTCGTATGCTACCTCATGTTATGTTTGCTCTCCTTTGGACGGCATTTATTATGATGCAATGCGCGTTATTGACGCTAATCACCAGGTCAGTTAAAATTAGTTAGACCTCGCAGGTTAATCCAGTAAACTTTCATAGAGGAAAGGCCTATATGCCTTATACTACTGTTAGCTACACCAAAGAAAACCACATAGCCTACTTAATCCTCAGCCGACCTGAAGTAAATAATGCTATTAACCAGCAGCTAGTTCAGGAACTAGAAGCTATCTGCTATCAGATAAACCAGGATAATGATATTTATGTTGTCCTAATTACCGGGGCTGGGAATAAGGCATTCTGTGTTGGTGGAGAGTTAGCATCGCCAGAGCCCGGTGTCAACTACGGTGTTGCCTCAGCTATGGCAAGCCTAAACCAGCCGGTTATCGCTGCTATCAACGGGGATGCATTGGGGCAGGGGTTAGAATTAGCTTTAAGCTGTGATATTAGGCTTGCCTCAGACAAAGCTAAGTTTAGTTTGACTCAGGTAGCGGAAGGGTTTATTCCCATGGATGGCGGTACCCAGCGGTTGCCACGTATTGTGGGTAAAGGTAGAGCTCTGGAATTAATCCTTACTGCTGAGATTATAAATGCTAATGAAGCGTTGGCAATAGGGCTAGTCAATAAAGTAGTTGCCAAAGAGGAACTGGCTGCTGAAGCTGAGGCTATGGCTAAGGCTATGACTACTAAGGGGCCTATTGCTCTCAGATACGCTAAGGAAGCGGTAAATAAAGGGTTGGATTTGACTCTTGAACAGGGGCTGCATCTGGAAGCTGACCTTTACTTATTGCTACATACCACTGGCGATAGGACCGAAGGCATTAGAGCTTTCTTGGAGAAAAGACCTCCCCAATTCAAAGGTCAATAGTGTCAAGGGAGCGAGGTAGGTAAACGACCCCAATGAGTAATTTCGAGGTAATTATCTATCAAAAACAGAATAATATCGGCTATGTTACCCTTAATCGACCACAAGCCTTGAATGCCTATAATATCCAGATGAGAGATGAGCTTTATCAGATACTGGAAGAGATTAGGGATGACCCTGAAGTCAGAGTAGCTATTTTTGCCGGTGCCGGCGAAAGGGCTTTCTGTGCTGGCGCTGACCTGACCGAGTTCCTTACCACCCCATCCCCAGTGATTGCTCGGCAGGTACGCTGGGAGCGCGATGTTTGGGGACTTTTCTTGAGCATTGATAAGCCATTAATCGCTGCCCTTCATGGCTATGTTTTAGGCGATGGTATAGAGATTGCCCTGTGCTGTGATATACGTCTGGCTTCAGAAGATGCTCAGTTTGCGATGCCTGAGCTGGGGTTAGGCATAATTCCTGCCGCTGGCGGTACCCAGACCCCACCCCGAACAATTAGTAAAGCTAAAACGCTAGAAATACTACTAACTGGGATGCGAATTAAAGCCGAGGAAGCGCTCCGTCTCAAACTGGTTAACCGAGTGGTACCCCGTAAGGAGCTGCTTACAGAAGCGAAAAGCCTGGCAAATAAAATTGCAACCTATGACCCCATCGCAGTCAGTTATGCTAAACAAGCAATAACCAGTGGGCTTGACCTTAGTCTAGAACAGGGGTTGGAACTGGAGGCTAGACTTGGTAGTCTTCTCCTTTTCTCGCGACAGCACTAGAAAAGGAAGTTGGTGGCATCTGGGACAGGTTTGACCCTGACGACTTTACCTATCAGAAGTTCATTAGCGATCCCAAAGCAAGGCGCAAGCAGTGGTTGATGTTCAAGGAGTGAAAGCGAAGAGTTCTCCGAAAGTAATGAATGGTAGCCATCTGTATTACCTGCCGCGGCTTAACGGCCTGTGGTATTTGGCCTCTCGGCTTGTTTTTCTTCCACTTAGACCGTAGGACATACTTTTCGGCTAG
>CAZNEL010000069.1:0-7025 GCA_964572285.1 uncultured Dehalococcoidales bacterium
AACCCACGACCAAAGGCTTATGAGTCCTCTGCTCTACCACTGAGCTACGCTGCCACCAAAGAATATATATAGCACGATTTGATTTGAGCTGTCAATTTTTTGCACCAGTAATCTTCGGGTGCAGTCTGATTACCGGAAATTAGCTAACATATTTTTTCAACTCTTCGGGTAGTTTGCCCTTATCATTGGTCATCGCTGGGGTTACCGGCGGTTGACCATTTGCTTCCATTATTGCCATCCCTTCAGGGCTTAGCAGGAAATCAACCCAGGCTATGGCCAGTTCTTGATTGGCAAAATTAGAGGGTATGGTTACTCCATTCACTATCGGTTGACCTTTCTGAGTGATGATTTCACCGGGCTCCTTACCAGAAATATCTACCTCTGCTGTGGCATAAAAATCTTTATGCTCTTCACTAGAGAGGTTAATCTCGGGCGGCAATACTACGTAGTTCAGGTTATGTTGGGCGGCTACTGATGAGTATTCAAAGGCGTAGTCTAGGTCACCTGATTCCAGCAAAGCGATAAGCTCCACCGATTTTGGCCGCATTAAGTCTCCCTCAGCTTCATAGAGATTATCGTATGTCTTCGGAACACCGTAGTGTGCTTCGGCTAGCTGCCATACCATCAGCGTCCTGTAACCACAGGGGTCCTGGTCGGGGTCACTGCGCCCGTAATTCACACCGTCGCGCTGCAAGATTTCATACCAGTTGTCTCCATTTATCTCGTCGCCAAACTGCGATTTATCAGTATAGGCAATACACATTTGATTGGTGGCGAATACTATGTACCAGTCGGCATATTCAGGAAACATAAGTTGGGGAATGACTGTGTAGTCGGCTGAGCCAATAACCCCACACTCTTTATGAAGCTCAGTAACCTTGCGAATGGTAGCTTGGCTACCGGCTCCTTCGGCCAGTATCTCAACGTCTGGATAGAGTTTGTTAAACTCCTCGCTAATTTGAGCGAAAGGTATGGTCAGGCTGCCGGCATGGAATATCTGGAGCTTGCCTTCCAGCTTGTCTGTCGGGGGTGGTGTACTACAACCGACTATTGCACCTAACATTAGGCTTAAAACCAAGAACAAACTGATGACTAATCGTTTCATTTAAACCTCCTTTTATTAATATTAGGCCTAGAAAATGTGGATGGCTGACGCCTTGAATGTTATATAAACCTTCTGCCCCTCACCCAGCCCCATCTCCTCAAAAGAGCGGCGAGTGACCAAACAGATGAAGTCTGGTGGTAGATTCACCGCAATATAGAGAGTAGAACCCTTATCGGCAATATGGGTGATAATGCCAGCAAATGAATTGCGGGCGCTGGAGTGAAGTGGCTCAGGAGAAATGAGAATATCCTCAGGGCGGATTGAGGCATGCAATCTACCCCTAAGGTCAGTAGCTACCACTAGCTCGGTATCTTCAGTGCGAAAGGCAGTATTACCGCCATCAGTGTCTATTACTTCACCGGCAAAGATGTTTCGTGTCATAGAAAAACGGGCAACGAACTCTGAGTTGGGCTGACGAAATATCTCCTCTGGAGTGCCTATTTGCTTGACATAACCCTCTCCCAGAACGGCAATGCGCTCGCCTAGAGCTATCGCCTCCTCGAAATCATGGGTAACATGAATGGTAGTTACCTTTAACTCGTTATGTATTTGGCGAAGTTCCTGTTGCACGCCCTCGCGGCTCTCCGGGTCAAGGGCACTAAGCGGCTCATCGAGCAGCAGTACCTGTGGCTGGATACTCAGTGCCCTGGCCAGAGCTACCTTCTGCTGCTCACCACCACTCAAAGTGTTAGGTTTACGAGGAAGAAGGTGAGATATACCCAGCAAGTTAGCTATCTCACTTAGGGTTGTCGCTATATCCTGGCTAGCCCACTTATGAAGCCTCAAGCCAAAGATGATATTATCCTTCACCGACAGGTGGGGGAAGAGGGCATGGTCTTGATAGACAATGCTGATACCCCTCTTTTCCGGTGCAGTTCGTGTTACCTCTTTTCCTTTTAACCATATACCACCACTTTTGATTGGGTACAGCCCGGCGATAGATTCCAGCAGCACAGTTTTGCCAGCCCCGGTGGGGCCGAGGATGATAAAGTATTCACCCTTATCTACAGTTAGATTGATGTCATTCAGTACGAAGTCACCAAGGTCCACACATAGATTTTTGACACTAATCACGACTTCTCTCCTCGATAAGCCAAGGTTCTAAAAGTAACAAAAATAATGATGCTTATGATGATAAGCAGTACTGCTACCGGTCGGGCATAGTCTAGTCCGTAGGTTTCGAACCGCTCATAAACAAGAACCGGGGCTATCATCGGGTGGTAGGCGAGAATGATAACGGCACCAAACTCGCTTATGCCACGGGCCCACATCATGATGTTGCCAGCCATAATACTCCGCCAGGCTAAGGGGATAGAAATCTTGAAAAAGGCTTGCCATGGTGAGGCACCAAGAGTACGGGATACCTTCTCTAACCTCACATCTACCTTTTTAAATCCCTCCTTAGCCGAGTCTATCAGGAAAGGGATGCTGACAAAGAGCATGGCGATAACAATGCCAGCGGTGGTGTCAACAAACTCAATTCCCAAGAGACTAAAGGCTTTACCGGCAAAGAAATTGCGCCCAAAGACGAAAAGTAAGGCAATACCAGCCGCAGTATGTGGTACCACAATGGGTACATCAATAAGCCCCTCCACCAACGTCTTCCCCGGGAAATTAGTTCTGGCCAGTAGGTACGCCAGTGGTACTCCGAGCAGAAAGCCGACTGTGGTGGCTATCAAGGCGGCATAAAGTGTAAGCCAGATAGAGCTCATGACTTCTGAGTCCCAAAGGGTATCAAGGAGTATCTTAGGTTCGGATGCCAAGATCATTTTGAGTAGAGGCACCATGATAAACAGGAAAATAATTATCCCCAGAAGGATGAAGATAAATGTCATCCGGTTAGTGGTAAACCATTTCTTGTCCAAAGGCCACCTCCTAGTAATTTACCGGGTCGAGTGCAAAAAAAGACGCCTCCAAAAGGAGGCGTCTTAATAGGTTTACTCTAAAAGCCACCAGCAACCTCCTTTCCAAACATGGGAGGCACCACCGTTTCCAGCGATACCCTATCGGCCAATCTCCATAGACATGCCTTTAGGAGAATTGGCTCGGAGATTTTTTATTCAATTGGTCAGATTATATCATGCTTTCTCATTATTGGCAACCCTACTTTGACCAAATCTACAGACTGAGCTAGAAATCCTATTCCCATTAGACTATAATGGACACTGCATTGTTGATAATTAGTAAGCCATCTTCAAGAGACGGGAGAGAGCTTGGATACTGAAAGTTTGAAGGCTTTAGCCATAGACGAAATAGATTCTCGCCTCAGCGAGCTTAGTGAGCTGAGCCTAAAGATTCACTCCAACCCTGAGCTAGGTTTCCAGGAAGTCAAGGCAGCTGTCTGGCTAACTCAGTACCTGGAGGAAAATGGCTTCTCTATAGAACGAGGCATTTGTGAGTTGCCAACTGCTTTCAGGGGAAGCTATGGAGTGGGCAAACCGGCTATCGCTATTTTAGCGGAATATGACGCGCTACCTGACCTTGGTCACGCCTGTGGGCATAACATAATAGGCACCTGTGCCGTTGGTGCTGGAGTAGCTTCCAAGCTAGTTATTGACCAGTTTGGAGGTAGTATTATGGTTATTGGCACACCGGCTGAGGAACTATACGGGGGCAAGGTAACTATGATTGAAAGAAGAGCTTTTGATGATGTGGATATAGCAATGATGGTACACCCTGGTGTATATGATACTGCTACTATTCAAACTCTTGCCTGCCAGCATCTGGAGGTTGAATTCTTTGGCAAGGCAGCTCACGCTGCTGGTCAACCAGAGGCTGGCATTAATGCTCTGGAAGCCATGATTCAGTCATTTGCTGCTATTAATTCACTCAGGCAGCACATTAAGGATAAAGCCCGTATTCACGGTGTCATTACCGACGGTGGTGAAGCACCTAATATTGTCCCCGCTCATAGTGCGGGCAGCTTTATCGTGCGTGCCGAGGAAGATAGTCATCTTGATGAGCTAAAACAGAAGGTATTGAATTGCTTTATTGGCGCTGCCACAGCGAGTGGCGCTCGCTTGGAGTACCGTTGGGGAGATGTACGTTATGCTCCCATGCGTAATAATTTAGCTCTGGCTCAACTCTTTATGCAGAATATGCGGTCTCTGGGTCGCCGGATAAAGCTCTCCGAACCCAAACACACTTTTGGCAGCACCGATATGGGTAATGTTAGTCAGGTCATACCTGGTATCCATCCCTTTGTTGCCATAGCCCCGGTAGAAGTTGCCAACCATTCTCCTCAGTTTGCCTCCGCAGCGGCTTCAGAAGCCGGCACTTGTGGGCTAATCGATGCCGCCAAGGCTTTAGTTATGACAGTAGTTGATCTGGTAGCTAACCCGGAAATGGTCAGCCAGGTAAAACAGGAGTTTCAGCAACAAGATGGTTAAGGTAGGTATCCCCCAGGCTCTGCTTTATTACCAGTATTACCCTATGTGGGAAACTTTCTTTGAAGAGTTGGGGGCAGAGGTAGTCGTCTCGCCGCCAACCACGCAGGCTATGCTATCAGAAGGCTCTTCTCGAGTAGTTGCCGATACTTGCTTACCGGTGAAGGTTTTCGTGGGACATGTCATCTCTCTGATAGATAAATGTGACTGTATCTTTATTCCTGCTGTACGTAGTGTACAAGAAAAAGTTTACAATTGCTCCAAGTTTCTTGGTCTGCCGGACTTAAGTAGAGCTGTCGTTCCGGAAGCTCCGCCCATTCTGGATATTGAGATAGATATTAACCAGGGGAAACGGAGCCTGTATCAGGCTATTTATCACCTGGGTAGACATTTTACCCAGGACCCATTGAGAATCAGGCGTGCGGCTCTAGCTGCCTGGCAAGCCCATCTGAATTATATTGAGCTCATGTCTGGTGATGGACTAATGCCACCACAAGCGATAGCAAGGATATCAGGTGCGTCAGAAGTAGCGTCCGAAGTATGTTCCGACCAGATTTCCTTGGGTACCATTGCCGTCATTGGTCACCCTTATCTATTATATGATGAACTGGTAAATCATCGCCTTATCCATCGTCTGGAAAAGTCTAATCATAAAGTATTGACCCCGGAGATGCTGACTAGGCAGGAGCTTCAGGCAGCCACCGGCAGGCTGGTGGGTGGGGCCTACTGGACATATGAAGATGAGGTAGTAGGTGCTGGGGGGCACTACTTAGCAAGCGGGGTCAGTGGTGTTATCGGCGTGATGGCTTTTGGTTGCGGGCCTGACTCGTTGATGATGGACATGGTGCAGCGAAATGCTACCAGGCTAAGAACTGCTCTCTTTATGAATCTTATCGTAGAGGAACACACTGCTGAAACCGGTATAATTACCCGCTTGGAAGCCTTTATTGACATGATACACAGACGAAAAAGGAGGCAGGTGGCAGCATGCGTGTAGGTATGCCTCACATGGGTAATCTGTATATAGCATTTAAGGCCCTTTTTGAGCGGCTTGGGATTGACTATGTGATACCACCAGTTAATAACCAGCATACCCTGTCTCTCGGTGTTAAGTACTCTCCCGAGGGATTATGCATCCCGTTTAAGATGACGCTGGGCAACCTGATTGAAGCCGTCGAGTTAGGGGCGGATACCCTGATTATGCCCGCTGGCTATGGTACCTGCCGTCTGGGCTATTACGCTAAGACTCAGGAGCAGATTCTCCGTGACTTGGGATACGACTTTGAAATGATTCCAGTAGGAGTTTCTGAGCACAAACTATTTGGCTTGCTTGAAATAATCAGGCGCTTGTCAAACAATACGCCTTGGGCTAAAATAGTAGCAGCCTTTCGTTTTAGTTTAGCCAAACTGAATGCTCTGGATGGGGTGGAGCGGGTGGTACAAAAAGTGCGGGCGGTTGAGCGAACAAAAGGTACAGCCAATCATTTGTATGCCAAGGCGATTAAGGCTATTGACCAGGCGGATGATTATGATACCTTGAAGAGGGTGCAGGGAGAATATACTGACCAGCTAAACCAGTTGGTTAAGGATAACCACGTTCAGCCGCTGATAGTCGGGATTACCGGGGAGTTTTATGTAGTATTGGAGCCCTTTTCTAACTTGGATATAGAGGTTGATCTGGGCAAGCTGGGGGTGGAGGTAAGACGGACAACCTTTGTTTCGGAGTGGACTAAATTTAGCTTTTTCCTTAATCCACTGGGCATAAATGAAAAGGACAGGATCCACCAGGCGGCTTTGCCCTATCTGAAACGAGACATAGGGGGCGATGGTTGGGAGTCGGTGGGGGAGAAGGTACTCCATGCTAAAGAATACGACGGATTGGTACATCTGGCCCCTTTCACCTGTATGCCTGAGATAATAGCGCAAAATATCATGCCGAAAACTAAGGAAGATATCCCGGTGTTGACTATACTCTGTGATGAGCAACAGGCTAAACCCGGTGTGCTAACCAGAGTGGAAGCCTTTGTTGACTTGCTGGAGCGGAAGCGGCGGGCACGAAACAATGGTAATTAGCGAGTAGCGGTATAAGGAGAAGTTGTGAAAGCCTATTTGGGTATTGATGTTGGCTCAGTAACTACCAAGTTTGCTGTGCTGGATGAGAATGATGAGCTTATTGTTCATGATTACCTGCTGACACAAGGTAAGCCTATTATCATGGTGCAGCAGGGGCTGAAAGAAATTCAACAGCAATTGCCCCGAAGTGTTGAAATTAGCGGTGTGGCTACTACCGGGAGCGCTCGCTACTTAGCTGGGGTTATTGTTGGGGCTGATTTGGTCAAGAATGAGATTACCAGCCATGCGGTAGCGGCTCTTCAATATATCCCCGAAGTACAAACCATCATTGAAATCGGTGGGCAAGACAGCAAGATTATCATCGTTAGAGACGGGGTGGTAACTGACTTTGGGATGAATACCGTTTGTGCTGCTGGCACCGGTAGCTTTCTTGATCATCAGGCGCTACGTCTTAATATGAG
>CAZNEL010000070.1:0-3847 GCA_964572285.1 uncultured Dehalococcoidales bacterium
CAAGCTGAACGGCGGCAGCGCTGGTAATCTGTGAAAAAGCTGACCCATACATGTAGTCTCCCGAGCGTGGGTCAATAACTGCAGGCAGGATGCATACTTGGTTGGGGGTTCCGGGGTAGGCAATTTGCGTTAAAACACAACCACTTAGCACCTCAGCTAATCCTACAGCCAGGTCAGCAGCCTGATATGGGGGAGCGGTTAAACCAATGGTTGGCATAGACATGAACTCTACTGGTAAACCGGCCTCAGCGAAAGCAAGGGCTGCATCTACACCTGCCCTGTCCTGGGCTAGGGGTGCGATGCTGCATAAGAGCGTTGAATAAATAGGTCTTTTCTTAAGCTTATCTATGCCTCCAGCAATAACAGAGGCCATCTCAATGGTGTACTTTGCCGAAATTGCATCACCAATATCTTCTGTCATGATATGTTTTTCAGTATTATTAAACAAAGCCTCTGCTGAATGAATTGGTGATGTTTCTCCTTTGTCCCCGGCACTAACTGGTGGGAAAATAAGTGAAACCATCGGAAAGTAATCGGCTACCTTAGCCATATTGGCTACATCGTTTTTGATTGACGGTCGTCTCTGACCGGTTTCAAAATCAACAATCTTAGATGCTTCACCGCTAGATTGGAAGTAAGTTCCATTACCCTCTCCTAATTTGACATCGAGTTCTGGTCTTCTTCCAGCCAGAGTGTAGCGCCCTGGGGCCTTTTTCAAATAGTCAGTCACCAGGTGGCTAGGGATTTTCACCAGCTTTTTATCAAAATCTACCTTAGCTCCGGCATCGGCGAAAATCTTTAGCGCTTTCTCTGAAGGGAACTCTATTCCAACTTCCTCGAGAATATCGCGGGCTGTCTGGTTTATCTTCTTAATATCCTCGTCATCAAGTATGCTAATTTTCAACTTCGACTTAATCGGTTGTATGCTGGCTCTTCTTTCTTCTAGTTTTATCACTTCAGAAATCTCCATTTTCTTCGCATTTAAGATTTAGTTTGTTTCTTAGAATATTAACTCGGTTACCTCATTTGTCACTCCTCTCTTCTGGGCCTCCTGCCAACTTTCCCAGAGCCACTCTTGGTCAAAATATCTGGTGCCTTGGAATCTGAAGTATTATTCAACTTAATGTTACACTGATGTTATTCCCTAATTTCAACATTTGTCAAGTAGGAGCCCCTTCCAATAACCCGAAGGGCAGTCTAAGCTCCCCAGCCAGATTATTGTGCCTATCCGGAAATCTGTCAGGTCTAATTTTAACTCCAGACCATTCCCTCGCCCTAGGGAACTAGAATATAAACCAAATCGTTCACCCGCAGGAGCTTTAAGTTTGTCTTCAAGCCAACTCCAATTGTGGATATCAACTATCGAATTTTGGTATAGTGAGAGACATGACAGAAAAATGGCATAATATCAGTTCAGACGAAGCATTAATGGTGCTTGATTCTAAGCGTTCGGGGCTCACTGAAACGGAGGCTAAGGTACGGTTACTCCAGTACGGTCCTAACGAATTAAAGGGTATGAAGAAAACTCCACCAATACTAGTTTTCCTCAGGCAATTTTTCAGCCCCCTTATATATGTACTCCTCGTTGCTGCAATAGTCTCAGTTGCTGTGGAGCATTTCATAGATGCTGGAGTAATCTTGGGGGTGCTCTTACTCAACGCTGTTGTTGGTTTTATGCAGGAAACGCGAGCAGAGAGAGCTATGGAAGCTCTAATTCAGATGGCGGCACCCAAGGCAAGAGTAAGACGTGATGGTGGTGTAAAACTGCTTCCGGCTAGAGAAATAGTACCCGGGGACATAATACTCCTTGAAACTGGCGATAGAGTACCGACGGATGCCAGATTAATAGAGGTGTCCAATTTAAAGATGAACGAAGCCACCCTCACTGGTGAATCAATGCCGGTAGATAAACATACCGAAGCCTTTGGTGAGGCAGTACCTGTAGCCGAGAGAAAGAACATGATCTATATGGGTACAATCGTTACCTATGGAAGAGCTGCAGCTATGGCGGTGAGAACAGGTATGTCAACCGAGATAGGTAAAATTGCCACCGCCATTCAGGAAGTAAAGCCGGAAAAGACACCTCTCCAGAAGAGTATTGGGAAACTAAGCCAGTATATCGTCGTTATTGTCCTAGGAGTCTGTAGCCTGCTGGTAATTGTCGGATTGCTGAAGGGGCTGGGATGGCTTGAGCTGTTCTTATTGGCGGTCGCCGCTGCGGTTTCAGCCATACCTGAAGGATTACCAGCGGTTGTCACTGTTGTCCTGGCGGTAGGCATGCGGATAATGGCACATCGTAATGCTATCATTCGCAAGTTGGTAGCTGTAGAAACCCTGGGGTCGGCTAATATCATTTGCTCTGATAAAACAGGAACCCTAACCCTAAACGAGATGACGGTGCGGCGCCTCTATGTTGATGGTCAGTTGGTTGAGGTGACTGGTGAAGGCTACGTGCCGGAGGGGGAATTTCGTCGGCATGGGCAGATACTGAATCCAGAAAGCGAGCCGCCGCTAACTTTGCTCCTGAGGATAGGAGCCCTTTGTAATGACGCTTTGCTGACAAGGGAGGACGAGTGTTGTAGCATTTTCGGAGACCCAACTGAAGGCGCTCTATTGGTAGCCGCTGCCAAGGCGGGGTTGAATAAGGAAAAACTAGAGAGAACCTTTCCCCGCTTGGATGAAATCCCTTTCCAGAGTGAAAAACAGTACATGGCTACCCTTCATCCCCGAGATGGGGGGAAGGTGGTCTTTGTAAAGGGGTCGGTAGAAAGAATCCTGTCTTTAAGCAAGCATCTCGTGAAAGGGGACGAAGTCGCTCCATTAGGGGAAGCCGATGCTCAAGCTATTATGCAAGCCAACATTTCTATGGCAGAAGAAGCCATGAGAGTCATCGCTATTGCCTATGTTGACCTTCCAAGTGAATTGGAGGAGCTGAGAGACCAGGATATTAGAGGCAATCTGGTCTTTGTTGGTCTGGCGGGCATGGCTGACCCGCCTCGTGAGGAAGCCAAAGAGGCGGTGAGGTTGTGCAGGCAGGCCGGTATTAAAGTAGTGATGATTACCGGTGACCACAAGGTAACGGCTGAGTCCATTGCTCGTCAGTTAAACTTACCATCGGGCAAAGCCGTAACCGGTACCGAACTTCAGCAGATGAGCGATGAAGAATTATCAAGACAAGTGGGGGATATATCGGTTTTTGCCCGGATTGAGCCTTTGCACAAGCTGAGAATAGTTAATGCGCTCAAGAGCCAGGGGCATGTTGTCGCCATGACTGGGGACGGAGTTAACGATGCTCCGGCGCTTAAAGCAGCTGATATTGGTATTGCTATGGGTATCACCGGTACCGATGTGGCTAAGGAAGCCTCTGATATGATACTGGCTGATGATAATTTTGCCTCGGTGGTGGCAGCGGTAGATGAAGGCAGAGCAATTTTTAACCGGTTACGCAATGTGATTTTCTTCTTGCTAAGCACGAACCTGGGAGAGCTATTGGCACTTATCCTCGCTGTTTTGTTCGTTGGTAAAGCACCACTGCTGGCGGTGCAGATTATCTGGGTTAACTTGGTGACGGACACGGCAGTGGCTATCCCCCTTGGGCTTGAGCCAAAATTTGGTGATGAGCTTAAACAACCCCCTCGTCACCCTAAGGTAGGTCTCATCTTCCCTGGGCTGCTCCTTCGTATTGGCTTTCTGGCGGTACTGATGAGCGTGGGTATATTCTTGATTTTCAACTGGGCTCAAGCCAGGATGAGTCTGGAAGAAGCTCGCACCATCGCCTTTTGCTCCTTGGTTGCCTTTGAATGGTTCAGGGCGTTTAATGCTCGCTCTGATGAGTATACTATCTTCA
>CAZNEL010000070.1:3947-6966 GCA_964572285.1 uncultured Dehalococcoidales bacterium
GCCTTTGAATGGTTCAGGGCGTTTAATGCTCGCTCTGATGAGTATACTATCTTCAGGTTAGGTATTTTACGTAACCGCTGGCTGATGATTTCTATCCCGGTAGCCATTCTGCTACAGGTGGCAGTTATCTATGTTCCTTTTCTTCAGATAGCTTTCAGCACGGTACCTCTAGGTATTGAGGGGTGGGGTATTGCTATCCTGGCCGGTGGCAGTTTGTTTATTGGTGAGGAGACTCGCAAAGCTTTATTCCCCCGGCTCTTTACGTTAGGAAAATGGAAGCCACATGAGGATATTGGCTGCTAACCCAGGCTGTGAGGTTACAGTTTCACACTTATTGACGTAGAACCAGAGGAATATAGGACTATCATTTGGTTTAAAAGGATGGTAAAATGGAGCAATTTGTTAGAAGTTGCATCCATAATCGTTGGTTATCTGCTGGGTTCTTTCCCCGCAGCTTATATTGTAGCCAAGTACAAGAAAGGCATTGACATCCGGGATGTTGGCATTCGTAACATGGGGGGTGCCAGTGTCATCCGTGAAGTGGGTAAATGGGAAGGCGTTCTGACCCTGATATTGGATATGGGTAAGGGAGCTGCCTCTGTATATATTGCTCAGTTGATGGGTGTTTCACTACCCTGGGTATTGGCGGCAGGTTTTGCTGCTATGCTGGGCCACAATTATCCTGTGTATATTGGCTTCAGGGGTGGTAAGGGGATTGCCACGGTTATGGGTGTCTTCTTTGTTCTGTCTCCTCTGGCAATGGGTATCACTACTTTGATAATCGGTGCTTTCCTTCTCTTTGTCCGTAGTTTCTTCGTTGCCGTCGAGATGGCGTCGCCCTTTTTCCTGTTAACGGTTTGGTATGTGGAGGGTGTAGGCCCCATGTTTTACTGTACTATAGCAATTGTTGCCTTTCAATTATTCCGAAGCCGTAGCCGTTTGAAGGAGATCAAAAGGGTAACAACCAAGATAGCAAAAAGAAAAAGAACGAGTGATGAAGGTTAGGGAACAGTAATGTTACGAGCTGATACAGGTCTATTCTTATCAGTGGCGATGGGCACTAAAAGATAAACTGGGGTTTAATGTGGTAAGTAATGTAATACTAATTGCCGGTGGTAAGCTCAAAAGAGAAATCAACTTGATAACCCTGGTTGCAATAATGGTTGGGCTGAATATCGGAGGTTCACTGTTTGTGCTTACGGCGATTGCCGCTGGTCTTACCGGGCCGTCACTGTTTGTGTCACAAATAATATCGTCATTGCCGATTTTACTGGCATTAATTCCTTACCTGATGCTTACTTCAGCTATACCCACTAACTGTGGTAATTATCAGTATGCTAAACTGTTCTCCCGTCCTCTCGCTGTGGCTGGTTGGTGGGGACTCTTTATCGCAATCCCACTGGGTGCGTTACCACTTTTCGCTATTGCTACCGCTAAGCTTTTGATGATAATGATGCCTGGTCTTCCCCTGATCGGAACGGCAATCATTGTGATGACCGTATTTTTCGCTATTAATTTGATTGGCGTAAAAGTTACTGCCTATGTACAGTTTGCTACAGTAGCCCTGTTGGTTATGGCACTTGTAACCTTTATTATTCCTGGCATTCCAGCAATGGAAGGGCAGAACCTGATGCCGATGTTTACCGGGGGTGCGATGGGTCTTATTGGAGCAGCAGCGCTATTATACACATTACTGGCCGGAGGTCTTTTTGGCATTGAAATGGGAGACGAGGTCAAAAACGCTAACACAACAATTCCGAGAGCGCTTATTATCAGTATTGCTATTGCTCTGGTAATCTATTTACTCATCGAGATAGTTGCTGTGGGGGTTATCGACTGGAGAACGTTTGCCGAGGGGGGGACACTTGGCACGGCTGCGGAGGCATTTCTTTCTATGCCCTTGCTGGGTTTCTTTGTTATCGGTGGTGGTATCCTGGCATCAACAACAACCATAAACCTCACCCTTACTGCTTCCGGTAGATACTTACTTGCTTCTGCTGAAGATATGTTTTTCCCGAAAATTTTCGGCAGTATCAACCGGAAATTTGGTACGCCGCACTGGGGGTTGACACTGGCTTATATTCTGTCGGTCATTTCACTAGTGGCCAGTCCATCTCTGCAAACATTAGCCGCAATGCTGAATTTCGGATTGCTCTTTATGGTGACCCTGGTATTACTAGCAGCATTCAGGTTACCCAAAACATATCCGGGAATTTATAAAAATGCAAAATTCCGTTTTAGCAGGAGAACTATTACCATCACCTCTCTCGCAGCTGTGGTTATCAATATTATCTTCATAGCTATTCTGGCAATGGCAGTGCTAAGCGCTTTTCTGATTTTTACTGGTTTTGTGGTTTTTGGTACTGTCTTATACTTCGTTAGAAAGAGGCAGCTAGGTTATGCCCCCTCTTTGGTTTCCATTGAGGAATAGGGCAATATTCTAAGTCACAGGCTATTAGGCAAAAAGGTTGAAGGGGTAAAGGCTCGTTCCACTATCCCTTGGGTAAAAATTGTCTTAAGCCTGAATATCTTTTCATCGGCTTGTTGCCTCTGGTGAAGTTTTGTAGCTTTTGAGCGATGCTTGCTGTTAAGGGGATAACCCTATCCTTGCCACTCTTGCCATTCATATGTTTTCGATAGCGTTGAACGGCCTTTCAATATCACTGTCTTCAGCGTAGGGCAGCAGTAATTTGGGTACCTTATTGGCCTTGTGTCTCAGTAGCACCCTTGATAGCAGTTACTCAGATAGAACCGCGGATATGGTGGGCGGCAGTGGACGATAGACAGAACCCTTGAACTAGTTTTTGCTTTGTCTATCTAAGCCTCACCGACAGATTCTAACACTATGCTTCATAGGTTACTTTTAGAAAATTATGGTTTATCGATGTGTTACTAAAACAGATGCCTTTTCCTATCAAAGCTATTCAGGTAGATGAGGGTTCAGAGTTTCAGGATGCCTTTGAGAGAGAGTGTCAGGAGAGAGGCATAACACTATTTGTCTTACCACCACGCTCACCCA
>CAZNEL010000071.1:0-6823 GCA_964572285.1 uncultured Dehalococcoidales bacterium
AACGCAACGCTTCAGAGCTAGTTTGGGTTGAACAACAGCTCTTGCAAGTAGCCCACGCTCTAGCCGCTGAGCCAAAGCTCTTATTGCTAGATGAGCCTACTGCAGGAATGGGAGATGCTGAGTCACAGAAGGTGCAAAAGATTATAGAGCAAATACGCGAAATGGGAATAACTATAGTTTTAGTTGCCCATGATGTCAAGCTAGTCGCGCAACTCTCAGATTTTGTTACAGTTATTGACTTTGGGAAGAATATAGCTGAAGGAACCGCATCGCAAGTACAAAATGATCCTAAGGTATTGGAGGCTTATCTTGGCGCTGAACAAGGTTAACATTCTGAAGATTCACAACCTCTCTGTCTCCTATGGACAAGTTCAGGCAGTCAAGCAAGTTAACCTAGAAGTTAACGAAGGTGAGATTGTGGCGCTTGTTGGAAGTAACGGAGCTGGGAAATCGACTTTACTGAATTCGGTGCTTGGCGTTTGCCCCGCTAAGCAGGGCACCATCATGTTTATGGGACGTGATATCACACGGCAATCCACTGAGAGTATTGTGGCCTCTGGCATTTCTGTGGTTCCCGAGGGGCGTGGGGTCCTCTCCTTGATGACGGTGCTGGAGAATTTACAGTTAGGAGCTTACCATATTAAACATGACATCAATAAAGGCTTGAATCAAGTGTTTGAACGCTTTCCCATTTTAGCTGACCGTAGAAACCAAGCGGCAGGAACTTTAAGTGGCGGAGAACAGCAGATGCTGGCTATAGCTCGAGCATTAATAGCCGAACCTAAATTGATACTCATGGACGAACCCTCTCTGGGGCTTGCTCCGATAGTAATAAACAAAATCTATGACATAGTAGGCGACCTGAAGAAGAGAAAGCAAACTATACTTTTAGCCGAACAGAATGCCAGGAAGGCATTGCAGTATGCTGACAGAGGTTATGTTTTTGAACTCGGCACTGTTGCGCTCGAGGGCATCGCCCAAGAGCTCGCCAGTAATCCTGGAGTTCGCAAAGCTTATCTAGGCGGTATCGATTAACTGTTGAGAAAGAGGATCCTGTGGAAACCTTTTTTGCCCAATTTGTAAACGGTCTGGCGACAGGCAGTACCTATGCGTTAATCGTTCTAGGTATGAACTTGTTAGTTTTGGTTAGAGGAGTTGTTCATTTCAGCTATGTCCACATTGTGGTGATGTCAATGGCTGCGGGTTGGATAGTATTAGGGCTAACGAATAATAATTTCATCTTAGCTATCCCCACGTTTGTTATCACTGCTACCGTTCTAACTATTCTTACTGAGCCTCTTTTCCGCCCCATGGCTCTACGACGTGCCTTTCTTGAAACGGTGGTATTAGCTTTAGGTATAGGAATCGTTTTAACTGAGATAATGTCACACTTCATCAACAAAGGTGCACCTATAGCCTTTCCCGCAGCTTTGACAGGGGGAGGGGCTATAGTAAAGCTTGGCGTGATTACCTTCTCGCTGGCAGATGTGTATACATTGCTTGCCGTTATTGGTGCCGTGGCTGCCCTCTTCTATTTGCTGTTCCGCACTAAGCAAGGTAGAGCCATCAGGGCAATAGCCCAGGACCTGCGCGTAGCACGTCTTCTGGGCATTCCATTTAACAAGACAGGCATTTATGGTTTTGCTATAGCCGGTGTATTGGCGGGTATCATCGCCTTGTTGATAGCTATGAGCCTAGGCTCGGCATCATCTGAGCTCCCGGATAGTCTCGCGGTTAAAGCCATGATATTGATATTGTTTGCTGGCATGGGTAATTTGAAGGGGGGACTGATTTGCGCCCTATTTATGGGTTTAGCTGAGGCTATGGCAAAAGCCTATCTGCCAGGGCGATGGACCGAGGCTGTCTTCTTCGGGATAATAATGCTAGTGATATTATGGAAACCACGAGGGGTGTTTGGTGCTCGATCATAGTATTTAGGATTCCTCAGGCTCTTTATAGGGGGAAGTAGAGTTGGTCGTGGCTTTGAAATTGATTTGGTCAGCTAATATGGTAGTAGCCGAGGTGCTGGGATGAATACCAGAGCGCGAGGTGATTTCTTGGGTAACGGGTTTAAGGAGTTAACGGGCTATGTCGTCATCTATGCTTCTTTATCTTGAATTTGTAGGCGTTTTTATTCTATTGGTTTGGGCCTTTTATATAACTTTTCGCGCCGGGCTACTTTATAATGGCCCGATCTATTGCATGTCTATTGGCGGCTACTTTGCTGCCTTTGCCGTCCGGGATTTGGGTTGGCCCTTTGGGCTGGCCTTAATTGGTGCATTAGTAGTAGGTGCCATATTCGGCTTCTTACCTGCCCTCGGCTTTTCCCGAACTACTGGCATAGTGACCGCTGTCGCTTCTATGGCCCTCATCTTTATAGTGCAATCAGTTATCAGGAATTTGGCATTTCTGGGCGGGCCATTCGGTTTTTGGAATATTCCGAAGGTGGATTACTTGCTACCAATAACCTGGGTACTTGTCTTGATTGTCGGGGTGTTTATCTATCGGCTTGACCACTCTCGAGTCGGAAGAGCCCGGGAAGTAATCGGTACTGACCCGGAACTAGCTCATACTATGGGTATAGATGTGAAATGGTTGAATGTATATGCCCTAACCCTCTCGTCAGTAATAGGTGCTCTGGCTGGAGTAATCTTTGCGTTCACCATGCGTACTATACAAGTAGAATCTTTCGGCTTTCCCTTGCTACTCACTAGCTCGACTATGCTCTTTATCGGTGGGCGCTATACTATGTGGGGAGCGATAATTGCTGTCCCTCTTCTGTGGGGTCTGCCGCAATGGATTCCCTCCGAGGCGGCTGTATACAGCAACCTGATATATGGCATCTTACTCATCACGACACTTGTTCTGCGGCCAGAGGGTCTTGTCACCAGAGAGTCGCTGCAACGCCTGAAGGCCTCTGGCAAGCTTTGGCTGAAAAATATTAAAGGCTTCTCATCAGGTGGGAAAAGGGGGTGAACATGTGAGTGTTAGATAAAAAACGAAGAACAAAATATCTTCAAAGGAGATGAAAAAATGAGGATGAGCAAGATAGTTCAATTTTCCTTAGCGCTATTGATGGTAGTCGCTCTTTTAGCCGTTAGTGGCATGACCATCGGCTGTCCTGGGCCGAAGTCGGCAGTAACTGAATGGGATATCCCATTTATAAGCGTTTTGACCGGGCCGGCTGCGTTCGCTGGTCTCCCCGCTGTGTGGGGAGCGGAATATGCTGCAGATCTGATAAATGCAGATGGTGGAATCAACGGGGTGCCGGTTAAGTTTACCACGTATGACACAGCTTTTGATAACGCCAAAGCAGTCACGGCTATGGGCAGGGCTGTTGAGGGTAGCTTGGTGGTGTTTGGGCCAATGGATGGTAACGGAGCGCCTGCAGCTGGGCCTGTTGCTGTTGAGGCAGGTGTTCCTTTCATCGCTGCACTAACACGTGCGGATCTGCGTGAGCAGTTCGCGCCCTGGGGTGTTTCCTATATGCAGGATGATGCAGATGGGATGCCCCTAGCCGTTACAGAGTGGCTCAAGCTGAACCCGGATATCAAATCTATAGCCCTATTTTACTATCCGGCGGACCCTACAGGGGCAGATACTTACAATGAATTGAGAGACACACTGCCGGAGCTTGGAGTAGAACTACTGGGGACAATCGAAGTGGCGTCCGGTGAACTGGATATGGGTCCGGCAGTAGTGAAGGCTATGAACCTTAATGCTGATGGCTACTATTGTGAGCTCCGAGCGGGTGAATATGCCAGAGTGGCTACGGAGATGTATACTCGTGGGATGACCGAGGGAAGGCGACTATGTTCCGCCTTTGCCGCTTTCTCACCGGAGTTATTCGACCTCGCTGAAGGATATCTAGACGGCACCTACATCTGGAATAAGATGGACGTGAATTATCCAAGTGATGCGTGGGCGGCTTTAGTTGAAGTCTATAAGGCTGACTATGATGGTAAGTCGCCGTCGATTGCCCCCGTAGTTGGCTACTGTAACGCTGTCTATGCCGTAAAAGTCGCCTTTGAAACTCTCGACATAACCGGCGACCCGGCTAAGCTAGTCGAGGAGCGAACAAAGATAGCCAATTTCTTTTTTAATTCTCAGGAGTTTGAGGGTATTCAAGGCAATTTCCACTGGGTAGAAGGTGAATTTACCGCCCCGTTCTTCTTCTTCAAAATACAGGACAACGCACCGGTGAAACTCAGTGACATTACGGTGGAATAGCCAGTATCAATGCAGTGAAGAGGGTGCTTTTCTTAGCACCCTCTTCACTAAATAACTCTACCAATAGGAATTCTTGGGAGACTTGCGTGGATACTTTCAGCGGGCAAGATATGAGATTATAAGATAAAGAAACGAGTAAATTATTATGTTTTCAACCAAATGGGAAACATCAAAACGGCAATACGGTATCATTCATGAACAGAACGTTGCGATTCCGGTGAGGGCAGGATTTACCATAGATTGTGATATTCTTCGGCCGGATTCCAGAGAGAAATTCCCCACTATCCTTTGCCTTTCCCCCTTTTCCAAGGAAAACCAAATAAAACCAATGATGCCGGTGGCAGTCTGCCCTGAGCTTGTTGCCTTAGAGGGAGGCGATTTTAACTTTTATGTTCGCCGTGGCTATGCACAGGTCTTTGCCAGTGTCAGGGGAACAGGGCAATCCGGCGGTCTTTTTGATCATTTGGGGAATGGAACTATTGAGGATATATACGACGTAATCGAATGGCTGGCCAAGCAGCCCTGGTGTGATGGCCAGGTAGCAACGTTCGGGACGTCCTATTTTGCTATGACTGCTAAAAGGGTTGCCGAACTCAAGCCGCCTTCTCTGAAAACGATTTTCGCCCCCTTCGGCGTAACCGACCAGTACCGCCAGGCGATCTATCACGGTGGGATTTTCGCTTTCGTATTCCATAAATGGTGGCTCAAGAGCCTCAGTAATCTGCGGGTGAAGAAAGGGTACCGTCAGGAAATAGGAGAGGAAGCATTTAAGGAGCAGGTCAATCTAGCCCTTCAGGATCCGGAGATTAACATACACCCTGATCTCGTTAATATTCTCAAAAACCCTGACGAGGGTGGCAACATGCTCATCGCGGAGTACATTTTGAACTATCTGGATACCCAGTTATACAAAGAAAAGGCGGTGCGTTTCAACGTAGATGTCGAAATACCAGGCTATTTTGGCGGTTGCTGGGCGATGCACATGCTCCACCTTCTGGGAGACTTTCAGAGTTACCAGAACTGGAAGGGACCCAAAAAACTTACCGTCGGGCCTCCGTACTACCTGGACCGCCCTGTGTATCAATACCATTACGAATCGCTGCGCTGGTTTGACTACTGGCTGAAAGGGATCGATACAGGGATCATGGATGAGCCGCCCATTCACCTGTTCATACAGAACACGGGGGAGTGGAAGGCAGCCTACGAGTGGCCTCTGCCGGAAACAAAGTGGACAGAATTCTATCTGCACAAAAATGGTCTACTCTCCGAACATGAGATTTGGCCTGATGAAACTTCATCAACCCTTACCGATTCGCCGGTGGAACGAGGGTCGCTCACATTTGTTACGCCTCCGATGGTAGAAAATACCGAGGTATGCGGCCCCATGGTACTCAACCTGTACGCCTCAACTACAGATACAGAAGTGCTATGGTTTGTAAGCTTCCTCGAAATAGATGAGGCAGGGAACGAGCGTGTGTTGACCCGCGGTTGGCTTCGGGGATCTCAACGGCGCATTGATCCTGAGAAGTCACGCCCTTGGCAGACTTATCATCCTCACGATAAACGAGAGCCACTTAAACCGGGAGAGGTATACGAATTCAGTATCGAGATCATTCCAACCGGAATTCTCTTTAAGGCTGGAGCTCGGTTTGGAATCCGGCTCAAGTGCGCTGATGAAGACGATAAAGCAGCAAATTTTTTGGACCAGCACGGCCTTGGGCATCTCTGGAGGGAAACTCCGTCCGAGGTGGCTGTGTATCATAATAACCAATACCCATCACATTTGCTGGTGCCTATAACGAAGGGAAACCGGCTCGGGACGTTCATGTCCGGTGGTGTTCTGAAGAGCTTGGAATAGTGATAAACCTAAAAACCGCTGCTTGAAGTTAAGGGTAATGGTCTGCTTGATACGGGCACAGATTTGAGAAAATCGGCTTAAAACGAAGGGCGTGGCTTATAGGCAAAGGAGACTATAAGTAAACCTACCCACACCGCCAAAAAGCCCAATGCTATATATTTCTAGAGGAGCCAGGAGAAGCTGTGGTATACATGTCCGGAGGTAAGGCGGCATATTAGCCTGTGTTAATAGTGGGTCAGCCACATTCTTAATGTAGACTAAGGGGACAACTGCAGTCTTACCAACGAATTGTCAGGCAGTAGATGCTACCAGTGACCTGCCCCTTCTAATCGGATGCCCGTGTTCTATTTCACCTATATGACGAAAAGCCTAGCGGCAGGCGGGATTGCCCCATATACGTTTCCACGATCTTAGACATACTCGTGCCACACTAATGCTCCAGGCCGGTATCCATCCCAAGGTGGTCAGTGAGAGGCTGGGCCATGCCAGCGTCGCCTTTACCCTGGACACTTACAGTCACGTAGTGCCCGGGCTCCAAGAAACCGCTGCCGAGCGTTTTGACCAGTTCATCTCATCGACGCGGGTAGATTCAGTCGACGTCAGTAAAACGCTGGAGCGGTCTCAAAATAGAAATGTTGCCAAAGGGTGGATCGGATTCCTTAAAAAAGGGGGATTTGAGTGTGAGCCGCACAGGAATCGAACCTGTAACCTGCTGATTAAGAGATTGAAGATGCT
>CAZNEL010000072.1:0-6556 GCA_964572285.1 uncultured Dehalococcoidales bacterium
CTCTTATTTTATTTTCTGGTATTGTCTGCTTAGCCATCTTTTTCGCCTCCACCCTATTTAAATGCAATTTTCTTGCCAAACTAAAAGCCATCCTAAATAGTTAGAATGGCCTTAAATATCTGCTTGCAGCAGGGCATTAAATAGTAAGAAAATTGGACAGTAATGTATATATTATTTACAGCATTGGTAGTTTTCTCTCCCAAAAGGACTGTTCTGCCTGATCACAATGGCTTTTCTGATTACCTCGGGTTATCAGCCCCACTATCTATCCTGATTGTCGCTTTGATACACGGAGACCATCAGTTGTTGTCCACATTCTTTACACTCAACCCGTATGCTCTGACTTTATTGTAAAGTGTCATTCTGGAAATGCCTAATATCCTGGCTGCTTGACTATAGTTCCCCTGGGTTTGAGTGAGAATATCCAAAATATGGTTTTTCTCTAAATCTTCGAGCGTTTGTCCTCGTAGTAGTGAACCTGCCTTTAGGAGGTTTCCCTGAGGCAGGTCAGTTACCTCAATGCAGGAATTTTGGGCTAAGATGACCGACCTTTCAATAGCGTTTTCCAGTTCGCGAACGTTACCTGGCCACTCATATTTCAAAAGAAAATTAGTAGCCTTAGGGGAGAAGCCGGTAATCTCTTTTTGGTTTTCTACAGCAAATTTTTTCAAGAAATGTTGGGCCAAGAGAGGGATGTCCTCTTTGCGCTCACGCAATGGTGGTAACTCAATAGTAACCACGTTAAGGCGATAGTAAAGGTCTTCCCGAAACTGGCCATTGGCTACCGCCGTTTTTAAATCTCTGTTGGTCGCTGAAATGAACCTTACATCAACTTTAATTAGCTCGTTACCGCCAACCCTGGTGAATTCCTTCTCCTCCAATACCCTGAGCAGATGCACCTGTATATTAGCGCTCATCTCACCAATCTCATCCATGAATAGGGTGCCTCTGTTGGCGATTTCAAATTTCCCTTTTCGTTGGTTGTGAGCTCCGGTAAATGCACCTTTTTCATGTCCGAATAGCTCGCTCTCAAGGAGACTCTCCGGCAAAGCAGCACAACTGACAGCAACAAAGGGCTTGTCCTTACGGTAACTCTGGGAGTGGAGGGCTCGTGCTACCAGTTCTTTCCCGGTACCACTGTCCCCGATAATCAATACAGTAGCATTGCTCTTGGCTACCACCTTAATTAATTCGGTGATCTGCTGCATCTTAGAACTCTTGGCGATGATATTCTCAAATCGGTAGCGATCTTCTAGTTTCCGGTGCAGAGAAATATTCTCATCAATGAGTCCTTTGTGCTTTACCAATCTACTAATTAATAGTTCCGTCTTTTCCGGGCAGAAAGGTTTCTCAAGGTAGTCATAGGCGCCTTCTCTCATAGCGTTGATAGCCGTAGGGATACTGCCATAAGCAGTGGTGATGATTACCTCAATGCCAGGGGATATTTCTTTGGCCCTCTTCAGCAGTTCAATCCCGTCCATGCCGGGCATTACTAGGTCACTAATAATAATACTTGGCTTCATCTTTTCTATGATTCCAAGTGCCTGGGGCCCATTCTCTGCCGTAATCACCTGATGGCCGATATCACTAAGCCAGTCGCGTAGCGATTCGCGCATAATAGCTTCATCATCAACGACTAGAATCTTAGCCTTTTTCTTCATGGTGCAGTGGTAGATATACCGTAAAGGTAGTACCCTTTCCCTCCTTACTTTGCACCTCTATTTTGCCCTGATGACGCTGGATAATTCCATAGGATACAGCCAAACCCAGGCCTACTCCCTTTACCTCCCGCTTGGTGGTGAAGAAGGGGGTAAATAGCTTGCGCATATTCTCCGGGGAAATGCCAACACCGGTGTCCTGAACCTCTATCTTGACCTGAGCATTATCGGTTGAAGTGCGGATGGTTAGCTCACCGCCTTCAGGCATCGCCTGAATAGCATTCATAATAAGGTTGGTGAAAACCTGCTGAAGCTGGTCAAAATCAGCTATAATTTCAGGCAGGGAAGGGGCAAGCTCTTTCACTACATCGACATGCTGTAGTTGGGCAGAGTGCGCGGCGAGGTCAAAACTTCGGTTAATGACCTCATTGATGTTTACCTCCCAGAATCTCGGGGGCGATTGCCTGGCAAAATCCAACAAGTTTCGTATCAATTTGGTACTACGAGTGAGTTCCGACTCCATCTTTGATAGGTATTCTAGCGCAGCCTCTTTGGAGAACGTGTCGCTGTTTATCTTCTTTGCCAGTAACTGGGTATAGACAAGGACACCAGATAGCGGATTATTAACTTCGTGAGCAACAGCGGCGGCCATCTGACCCAAAGAGGTGAGTTTCTCCGCATGAATTAAGCCTTCCTGGGTGGCCTTCAACCTCTGAAGTACATATGGCCAGCACATATCAACCTCGGCTAGACCCTGACAGACGGCAATGGCCAGTTCTCGGCAGGTGTTATAGCCACAGGAACCACAGTTGAACTGGTCTTCAGGTCGTGTCTTGTTCATCTGGTCCAGGACACGCTGCACATCTTCGGGGCTAGGAGTAGCTAACCCGACGCTTTGAGGGGTAAACCTGCGGCTAAGGTCAATATTGGCATATTCCTGGATGTCCCTCTCGGTTTGTGCCGGGTCAGACTGGCTGTTAGTATAATTGATTATCATCTCCCTTCGTTTAAAAACGCTTAAATCATTATCAATGACTGGCCCATCAATACAGCCCTCACAGTAACACAGGCTAATGAGATTAGCAGTGATATTACCTTCGGCAAACTCCCGGAGGATATTAGGTATATAGCCCTTCCCACAGGCATTAATAACTTTATTTGTCGTGATGTCCTCGGAAAGCCCGGCTACTTTGAGCAAGCCCCCCGATATGGCGAACAGACGACCCAGGTTAGGTTTAGGGCCGGAGAATAGTCCCTCCTCTTTAGTTTTAAGGTTAATCCCTTTGGCAGCGAACATTTCCTTCAGTTCGCTGAAGGTTAGTACCGCATCGATGACACCAGCTACCTTCTCATTCCTGCTCTCAGCTATCTTGGCTACACAGGGGCCAATAAAGACTATCTTAGCCTGAGGATTGTATCGCTGCTTAATTATTCTGCCCATAGCTATCATGGGCGAGACAATGGGTGCTAGATTACCGATTAGCTGAGGATAATATTTCTCAATGTAAAAGACTACTGCTGGACAGGTGGATGAGAGGATAGGTTTGGCATTGTTCTCATTTATAAGTCGGGCATAGTCTCGGCCGACAAGCTCGGCACCAAAGGAATCCTCCATGACCTCACTAAATCCAAGCTCTTTCAGGGCAGTTACTATCTGTCCTGGGTTAACCTCAGGGAAAGCCGCTGGGAACGGAGCCGCAAGCAGGGCAATTACAGGTTGAGGCTGTCCCAGTAATTGCCAAACTACCCCGATGTCGCTTTCCGCTCGTTTTGCCTTAGCCGCACAGATCTGGATACAGTTGCCGCAGTCGATACAGCGTTCCTTTATTATCTGAGCTAAACCTTCTTCTACCTTAATTGCCTTAGCTGGGCACTGACGAATACAGACAAAGCATCCTTTACATTTTTCTCGCTCAGTGTAGACAATACTCATTTCATCTACTCCTTCCCGCAGAATGCCGTTTTATGCGAGCTACTGGAAATTTAAGTTCTTTTCTAAAATTTGCTACCGAACGCCGGGAGATTGCCACGCCGAATTTCTCCCAGAGTTTAGTCCGGATAGCATCGTCAGAGGAAAGCTCATTATCGGTTTCAAGAAGTTGCCTGATAAGCTCCATTCTGAATCTCTTTGGCTTGGGGAAAAAATGCTTAAGGGGAATTTCTTGACCCCAAGGCGTGTCTATGGTTCTGCTCCTGATAGCACGGCTTACTGAGCTGCGAGCAACCCCAATCTTTTTGGCTAGCTCCTTTTGACTGAAGGGTAAAAGAGCCCGTATGTCACCAGACTCTAGATACAGTGTTTGCTTTTCAATGATATTTTGCAGTACTTGAGTTACCGTGTCCTTACGGCTATTAATTAGCCCCAGCCTCTTGAATAACTGCTTGATTTTCTTGACCTCAGCCTCGGTTAAGACACCAGTTGCCGCTAACTCTGCAAATCTCTCATAATCAATTGAATACCGACCTCTAGCCAAAGAGGCTGAAAAGTAGCCGATAACAAAGCCCTCCTTGTCTTTTTCCATTGAGGCAATCTTGGAATAGTGAATGCTGTCTGAGGTAACATTGGAGGGATGATAAAACTCACTCATAATTGAGAACTCATTAATAAGGCTATTTATCTTACGGACCTCAGAGACATCCAAGTCGCACTCCCTGGCGATTTTCGCAACGGTCATCCCTGATTCAGGGAATAAGAAATACTGTTTGAATTTCTCCTGCCCCAGCTTCTGTATTTGGCGAACGAGGTGCTCCTTACTTAACAAAAGTGACTCAATGTCAAGAACGCCTCTATCGGCTACCCTCTCTTCTTCAAATTGATAGAAGCTAGATGAAATATCGGTTCTGGGGAATCTCTGGAAGTGGACTAGCTTTTCTTTTTGGTATAGCCTTCGAAAAAGGGGGCTCTGCTCTATCTCAATGATGAGCTTGTGAAACTCATCCTCAGGCATTTCCAGCAGGTTAGCCTGCTCCATTCGCAGGATCTGTTTCAGTTCCTGTCGCATCTGCAAGGATTGTGTTTGCTTCATTTGCACCATAGACATTTGTATAGATACTTTACTGCTACTTGCAGGATAATGTCAAGAAAATTGGCAAGGGTAAAGCTCAAGACTTATTAAAGACTATAGCCAGGAATACATAAGTGCTAACTACCATATATCTGCCATTTATTTAAGGTAGCGGTATTGAGTGTTAGTCATCATTAGATAACCTCCTCCGATAGGTGAAACCGGGGGCGATTGATTATGTATCTAGTTGTCAAGTGCCCTAGGTCTTTTGTATTTCATGGTTTTTTTGTTCAATGGATTGGCAAAACTGTTAACAAGACCGGCTGTTCGATGCCAAGTGTCTGTTGGTTTTTCCTACAAATTGTGCCATTCACGCTGACGGTTTACAGATAGGTGCCATCTAAGCTTGCCTTCGTGGCACATTTGTATTATGCTCCAGGACAGGGCAAAGTATAGGAGAGCAAGCTACCACGTAGACATAAATACAGATAGTGTGAGGACCAATACAGTCAATCCGCTGGTGCTAGGGCATGATGAGAAGTGGGAGAGAATGATGAGCTCTACTCCAGATAGACTGGGAGATAATCAAAAGGTGGAGCTTTTATTATATAAGGGCGCGGAAGCTGAGCCTTGCTTGAAACCACTTCGCCTATGGATTGATGTGATGGCATAACGTGATAACAGCTATACTCTATCTACTGGCTATCATAGTAGCCGAGACGATTACCGTCTATGTCCAGCCCTTATGGGGAATAGGATGTCACTTTGTTATATTAGTGGCTGTAATACTACAGTCGGCCCTAGATACGGACTATCCTTATCGTCCGCTACTCCTGTCACTGGCTTTGGTCCCTTCTGTAAGAATAATTAGCCTGAGTATGCCTTTGGCTAGTATCCCTCAGATTTGGTGGTATCCTATCACCTATGCCCCGTTGCTAGCAGCCGCCATTGTGGTAATGCGCCTCTTGAGCTATAGGTCAGACCAAGTGGGTCTTACCTATAAGTGGTTTCCAGTTCAGCTGGTGGTAGCGCTGACCGGGGTTTTGTTTGGGGTAGCCGAGTATATTATCCTTACACCAGAGGCTATGGTAAACGAGCTTGCGTGGCAGGAGGCATGGCTGCCAGCATTGATATTTGTACTGTGTACCGGTTTCGTGGAGGAGTTTATCTTTCGGGGTGTTCTTCAGCGCAGTGCAGTAGACGCATTCGGAGGGTTGGGCATAGTCTATGTCAGCTTGCTGTTTGCCATTCTGCACATGGGCTTCTTATCATGGATTGACGTTACCTTCGTTTTTATCGTTGCTCTGTTTTTTGGCTGGGTAGTTAAAAAAACAGAGTCACTTCTGGGGGTGACCCTATCTCATGGCATAACTAATATAGTATTATACTTAGTAGCTCCCGCTTTTGTTAACCTACTGCCTCAGCAGCTTTTACCGCTACTATAACCGCAAAAACCATTACCATAGGCACAATACTTATATTGAGGAAGCTAGCGGTGAGCTGTGATGAGTGAGACAAACTAGAACTGGCCAGTTCTTTGATAATTAGGAGAATTATTAAGATAACTACTAAAGCTAAACCTATGGCAGTAGTCCAACCAAGTGCCGCTATCGCCGTTATCGTAGTGATCGTGCTGGTAGTTACAGTAGAAACCAAATTACCCTTTCCTGACTATGTAACAAAACACCCTTACCGATTTTTCCGAAGGAAAGCTGCGTATCTCTCTTATATCACTATAACAAGCCTGTTGTCAATAGGTTTTTCTCGCCATTTAAGAAGTGTCACCAATATGTGAAGACGTCACAGTATTGGAAGAGACTAAGACCCCGCGATGTTTACGTAGAAATCCGACAGTCCATGTAAAATATGGACAGGACGAACGAAACATTGATT
>CAZNEL010000073.1:0-6521 GCA_964572285.1 uncultured Dehalococcoidales bacterium
GCGTAGCGGGTATGATTACAGCATTCATAATCAAAGCTGGCCGCAGTGGGATGAGGGTCTAGCTAAAGATGAAGAGATTACCCTACCAGTTCAAATCAATGGCAAGCTGCGAGATACGATTACCATACCAGTTTCTATAGCTGACTCTCTTAATGAGGTTGAACTACCACAGTGGTTGCAAGAACAGTCAGAGCGACTCGAATCTTATCTTAAGGGGAAGACGGTTACTGGAACCATTTATGTTCGCGGTAAAATAGTAAATGTCTTAGTGAAATAATTGTAGCAAGGAGCCGGTATGAAAATAGCTTTCATTGGTGGTGGAAATATGGGAGAAGCCATGCTGTCGGCGGTTCTGAATAAGGGATTGGCTCCGCCACCTGATATCTCGGTTAGTGATGTTAGTGAAGCGCGCCGCCAGCATATCGAACAGGAATACGGCGTTTATGTGACCGCCAGTAATCTTGAGGTTCTTACCAGAGGCGATGTCGTCGTTCTAGCCGTCAAGCCGCAGAACCTGGATGAGGTCATGGCGGAGCTTAAAGGTCAGCTTAAACCTGGGCAACTCGTGTTATCTATCATCGCCGGGGCGAGAATTAATACCCTGTGTCTTGGATTGAACCATGATTCAGTAGTGCGGGCTATGCCCAATACACCTGCCCAGATTGGCATGGGAGTAAGCGTATGGGCAGTTACCGCCGAAGTAACTGAGCAGCAAAGAGGTTGGGTAAGCTCTATCTTGGGGGCAATGGGTAAAGAAATTTATGTGGATGACGAGAAGTATCTCGATATGGCCACTGCGGTGAGCGGTAGCGGACCGGCGTACGTATTTCTTTTCACGGAGTCACTGGTTGAGGCAGCAGTGCATATCGGGCTTCCCCGTGATATAGCCCGGGAATTGGTGCTGGAGACTTTACTGGGTTCAGGGCATCTTGTTCAGAAATCGGGTAAAGAGCCTGCAGAATTGCGCCGGATGGTTACCTCTCCGGGTGGTACCACGGCTGAGGCTCTACTAGAGTTTGAGAAAGCAGGATTCTCTGCTCTAGTTTTGCAGGCGGTGACTGCTGCTTACAATAAAGCCCGAAGCCTGGGAGAGTAGGTACTAGTGACACTTTTCCTAAGCCTTATCCGGGTTCTATGTGAGCTATTGACTGTAGCCATCATTATTCGGGCTATCTTATCCTGGTTTTCACCAAGACCGACGAATATGGTGTCTGTCATTTTCTACCGCATTACCGAGCCAGTTCTGGCGCCGCTACGCCGTATTATTCCCCAAACCAGCATGATTGATTTTACCCCGCTGGTGGCTATTATATTACTCCAACTGATTGCCAGCCTGCTACCCTGAATTTTTGAAGGTAACGGGATGCTCAATATCGAGACTTGATAATTATTTAACAACGTGGTATACTTTCAGTGTAGAAATATTGTATGGTGAAAATTAATGACTGAAGCTATCCAGCAAGATATTTACGATGAGCAGATAACTGCTGTCGTTCATGGTTTTATGCAGGTATGGAATAAGTTCGAAGTCATGTTAGATAAGGAACTAGCCAATATTCAAGGTCGCCTCAATGGGATACAGGCTGGCAAGGAACCTCACGCTATTTCTAATCACGAACTCTTTTACCGGGTGAGCAACAGTATCCAGCAAAAGGGTAATATGACGATGGGGGAATTGAGCAGTGCTTTGGCAGTACCGCTCAGCACAGCAACGCGGATAGTCGATTGGCTGGTGGACAACGGATACGTACAGAGGTTATCTGACCCGGAAGACAGGAGAATAGTCCGGGTAGCTCTCACTGATATCGGATATGAAATGCATGAGATTATTGAGAGCTATATACGGCAACGTGTTCAACAAATTTTTTCCTGCCTGACATTGGAGGAGCAGGCAACGTTGCTGACTCTTATCGGGAAAGTAGTCTTTGCTTTGAAAGAGATAGCGAAATAAAATTTTTTTAACATAATATTTCCATACTGGAATAGTTACGTGTGTGGAATATTATGTTGTGGAAAAGAGATAAGTAAGTTATGGGAAATCTGAAAGTAGCTTTATTTTTAGCCTATAAATCAATTATTAAGGGAAATCGGTGGGCACTGGCATTGATTATCCTGGTCATGTCCCTCAGCTTCGCCAATTTGATTCTTACCCCTTCAATCTTATCCGGGGTAACGAATACCCTGAATGAGCAACAGGTCAATACTCTATTTGCCAATATCATTATTGACCCTGAGGAGGATGAATATTATCTCAACCATGTGGGTCAGGTGGTAAAAAAGATAGAGCAAACTCCGGGGGTAACAGGGGTTTCGGTACACTTAAATAGCAGTGCCTTTATGGAATACCAGTGGCAGGGAAAAGACTCGCCAGCAGATAAGGGCAAAAGCGGCAACTGGTCTGTAATTGGCATTGATCCGTTGCCAGAGGCTAAAGTTACCGCAATTCAGGAAAACATTATTGATGGCAGTTATTTAGAGACAGGCGACCGGGATAAAATTGTTCTTGGTATAGAGATTGCCGGCGGTGATGGGGCGCAGACATCTTCATTCCTGACTCTGGGAGAAGTACAGGTTGGTGATAAGGTGAAGTTGACTTATTCTAATGGCGTCCAGCGGGAATACGAGGTAAAGGGTATTTTCTGGGCTAGGGAAACACAGGCAGACCGCTTAGCTTTTGTCACCAGAAAAGAGCTGACATCGGTTCTGGGGCGAACAGTTTTTACCGACCGCGCCAGCCAGATACTGGTTAAGACAGAACAGACGGGCAATGAGGAACAGATCGTTGCGGAATTAGAGACTCTGGGAATCAATGGGGAAATCAGAAGCTGGCGTGAATATGGCGGCGCTATGAGTGGCATAGTGTCCAGTTTTGATGTCATCGTTTCTCTCATTAATGGCATCGGGCTGGTAGTAGCCGCTATCGTCATGTTTATCGTGATTTACATCAGCGTGCTCCACAAGAGGCGGCAGATTGGCATTTTACGAGCTATCGGCATTAAAACGAAGATTGTCATTACTTCTTACCTTGCTCAAGCCTTATTCTATGCTGTTCTGGGCATAACCTTCGGTGAGCTGATAATACACTTTGCTATTGAACCCTATTTTGCTAATTATCCGCTTGATTTGCCGTTGGGAATGGTAAGTCTAGGTATCGAGCCGGCAGCGGCACTCAAAGCGGTATGGGGCCTGATTTCAGCCGCAATTTTTGCTGGATTTATTCCAGTGCTGAGCATTATTCGCCAAAGCATCATTAAGAGTATCTGGGGGAACTAATCCATATGATTAAAGTGAGACACATAAAGAAAGTTTATGGGCAGGGCTTGAATGCGACCCAGGCTGTTAAAGATGTCAGCATAACTGTTAAGCCGGGTGAATTCGTAGCTATTATGGGTAGAAGTGGCTCTGGCAAGTCAACCTTACTTCATATCCTTGGGCTTCTAGATATACCGACCAGTGGTGAAGTTTATATTGAGGATACAGACGTGTTAAGATTATCCGAGGGAGAAAGAGCCAGATTCCGTCTGGAAGAACTGGGCTACGTTTTTCAGGAGTATTCTTTGCTGGGTGAGCTGACTATTTTGGAAAATGTTTACCTGCCGGCTCTTTGTTTGGCACGCCAAAATAATGCTAAGAAACGAGCTGTGGAAATGCTGCAAACTGTAGGTTTGGGAGAAAGGCTGAGCCATTATCCAGGTGAGGTGTCCGGTGGTGAGCAGCAAAGAGCCGCCATTGCCCGCGCCCTGATTAACAGTCCTAAGATATTGTTTGCTGATGAACCCACGGCAAGTCTAGACGCAGCCTCGTCCAAGGTCATTCTAGAATTGTTCAGAAGGTTGAACAAAGATCTGAAACAAACGATAGTCATGGTAACACACGAACCCGAAGATGAAAAATACGTTGATCGTGTAGTGTGGTTAAAAGATGGACTTGTTTGGGAAATGAGTCAGTAATATGATAAAATGTCTTGAGTGTAAGGGAGGTGCCCACTTATTATCTTACTTAATATGCCTGGATTTCTTGCTGGGGCGCTGGGAATAAGAAAGCAAGAGAAAAATTATAAGCAGGGAGGCATCACCACGTATAGGTGATGTGTAGTAGCTCTTTCTAATATGGAGGCTTTGAAATGAAAAAGTGGGGAACTATAGGTGTTATTCTATTACTATGTGTTGCTTTAGCCAGCACGATAGGTTGTGGTGGAGGGCAGGAGGATATTACCCAGCAGTTGAGCGAGGTGGTGCGGGGTGATTTGGTAGTTAGTATCAGTGGTAGCGGTAATATAGTGGTTGCTGACGAGGCAGACTTGGCCTTTGACACCAGCGGCAAGATAGACAGAATATACGTCGAAGAGGGTGACGAGGTCAGTAAAGGTGAGGTACTAGCCGGGCTGGATACTGACTACCTGGAGCTAGCTTTGGCTCAAGCACAGGCGGCTCTAGACCAGGCAGAATACAACCTAGAACAGATTCAAGAGCCATTTTCTGATGATGATATCGATAGCGCTGGGACAGCAGTGGAAGCAGCCGAGGATTACCTGGATTATGCTGAATGGATGTTAGACCAAGCTGAGGAAACAAAGGACATGGCTGAGGATGTACTATACCTCGCTAGGCAAGGAGCCGACCAGGACAAAATAGCTGAAGCAGAAGTAGCGCTTGCGGCAGCTGAAGCGGCAGTGGAGCAGTGGAAGATGGAGGTATCCCACGCCGAGACAAGTTTACTCGCCGCTGAGTTACAACTGGAAGCTATGGAAGATGCCCCTGATGAGGGTGCCGTAGATGCTGCTGAGGCTCAGCTCCTAGCTGCTGAGCTGGCGGTTGCTTTAGCCCAGCGCCAGCTGGATGAGGCAGTTATCACTGCCCCATTTAATGGTGAGGTGACCGATATTTATGCCGAAGAGGGGGATATTTTTGCACCCACCGGTATGCCGGTAATTCACATGATTGACCCTGCGATTATGGAAATAGAAGTGGAGATAGACGAGATAGATGTCGCCGAGGTGAAAGAGGGGCAAAGGGTTATTATTGATGTAGATGCATTACCTGATCTTCGGCTCGAAGGCGAGGTGGTTTCTATTTCTACGTTGTCAATACAGATGAGTGGTTTGGTACTATATGAGGTTACCATTGGGTTTAATGTCCCCTCGGATTCCGGGCTGAAGATTGGGATGAGTGCCACTGCTGATATTATCCTTGAGGAGAGAAGCAATGTCTTGCTGGTACCGAGCCGGGCTGTTACTCGTGATAGCCAGGGTAACTCGGTAGTAAGGGTTGTGGTAAATGAGGAAATTGAGGAAAGACAGGTGCTTACCGGTATCAGCGATGATTTTGATACCGAAATTATAGATGGGCTTAACGAGGGAGATATGGTATTGATAGAGACGAAGGCTAAATCGTCTGATTCAGGGGGGCTCTTTGGCTAGTAGCAAGTTAAAAGATTTTAGTTACTATGGATGATGGTCATGATACAGCTAGAAAACATTAGCAAAATTTACCGGATGGGTAAGGTAGAGGTTTCTGCTCTCAATGGGATAACCCTGAATATCAAGCAGGGTGAGATGGTGGCTATTATCGGCGCCTCAGGGTCGGGAAAATCTACACTGATGAATATCCTTGGCTTTTTGGATAAGCCCACTGTCGGTAATTATATTTTTATGGGGGCTGATACGAGCCGACTCAATGACGACAAGTTAGCCGAGATGAGAAATAAGAAGATAGGGTTTGTATTTCAGGAATATAATCTTCTATCCCGCGCCAGTGCTGTATCAAATGTTGAGCTGCCTCTTGTCTATGACGGCAGCGGGAACAAGCGTAAGCGAGCTATGGAGGCATTAGAGCGTGTAGGTTTAGCCGCCAGGGCTACTCACAAACCTACGGAGTTATCCGGTGGCGAACAGCAGCGAGTAGCTATTGCCCGTGCATTGGTCAACAGTCCAGATGTTATTCTGGCTGACGAGCCTACCGGTAATCTTGATAGTGTTTCAACCAATCAGATTATTTCCGTCTTCCGCAAGCTCCACGCAGAAGGTATCACCGTGGTGCTCATCACCCATGAGATGGATGTAGCTACCTTAACCCAGCGTATTATCCGTCTTCTCGATGGCAAAATTATCAGTGATGAGCAAGTTGCCCAGAAACCTCCTGCCTGATTTCGTCTATAGAGGGGATCATGAAATTTATCGAGTTTTTCAAAATCGCTATTAGATCTCTATTATCCAATAAGCTGCGTTCCGTTCTAACTATGCTGGGTATGATAATCGGGGTTGGCTCCGTTATCGTGCTCATGTCCGTGGGAGCGGGCCTCCAGAATATGATAACCTCCACCTTTGAGGGGTTGGGCAGTAATTTGCTCTTCGTGTCGTCCAGTAATCCGGATGCGCCAGGATTTGCAGGAATGTCACCCGGCTTCGCCACTGACAGTATTACTATGGATGACGCGGAGGCTATGCGCGACATCCGCTCAGTGATAGCCGTAAATCCGACCAACGAGAACTTTGTTAAGCTAATAGCCGGTAATGAAAGCAC
>CAZNEL010000074.1:0-6159 GCA_964572285.1 uncultured Dehalococcoidales bacterium
CGGGTTGCCTGAACCCCCTTTTGTTCAGGCTCATTATTCGATTAGAATAGAGTGTAGGCGCTTAGTTCTCCGTAGAAATCCGACAGTTACCCTCCTTTCTGAGTGGTGTTCTCATTCTTAGTCCCATATGAGGCCGGTGATAATGATAGCGTTCCAAGGGCAAGTCAGGCAATTTTTGGAGGGGAGTGAGGGAGTAGAGTTCAGGGGTCTAACGGCTCAAGAGAAATACTACTGGATAGAGGAGGTGCTAATAAGGTTCAAGCATCTTAAACTCAACAAAACTGAGCCTGCAGAGTGAACAAGCCGTCATTTCGTTCAATCACTCAGATAGAGTATAATAGTGTTACCAATGGAAAATATAGTATTCATGAACCAGGTTTAATCAAGGTCTCATATGAACAGGCGATTTCTGATGCCGACGAGAGATTATTTATTAACCGACTTATACGTGATTCTAATTTGTGCTATTATTTTGAATTGATTGAAAGAGAGGTTAATAATGGTCATTGTTGGTGAGAAGATAAACACGAGCCGGAAGAACATTGAAGAAGCAGTCAAGAAGCAAGATGCTGCGTTTATCACCAAAGTAGCTCGAGAGCAAGCTAAAGCTGGGGCTAACTACATTGACGTTAATGCCGATACCTTCCTGGAACAAGAAGTTGATTGCCTTTGCTGGTTGGTGGAAACAGTACAAAGCGAAGTTGCCCTTCCCTTAAGCCTTGACAGTCCCAACCCCAAAGCCCTGTCTGAAGCAATGAAACGGCATAAAGACGAACCGATGATTAACTCCATCTCTCTGGAAGAAGACCGTTTTCAGTCTCTGCTTCCAGTTACTACTTCCCAGCCTTGCCGTGTGGTTGCTCTATGCATGGCTAAAACATCCATGCCCACCACTACAGAAGAAAGGGTTCAGGTCGGCTCGGAGCTTATCAAGAAGCTCACTGGTGAAGGCTTCCCTCTGGAAAAGATCTATGTGGACCCGCTGGTGCTACCTGTTTCTGTGGAGACCAGCATGGGAGTGGCTACTCTTGGCGCTATTAAAAAAATAATGAATGATTTCCCTGAAGAAAATCTATAGCAAGGTTTCATTGTTGTTAAACAAGCCATACTGTACTCTTGCCATACCTGTCGGGAACCCAACTTAGAGAACTACCCTGCGAGGCCAAGCATCTTTAAGGCAGGCCTCCCACAAGGTCTTAAGGTATGCCTGGGTATATTCTTTCTCAATAAGGTGGAATAAATACGACCCTGCATCAGTTAGGCAAATGGAGCTTCCTCTCCGATGAATCATACCCAGGAGATTGAGCAGAGATAAGAAAGCTTGGATTCGGTATGGCAGGTCTCTGCCAAAAATAGACTGGAAGATGTCAGTATCAATAGTCAGGTTATAGCATTGCCAGAAGAGCCAGTAGGCCATCTTATCTCCGGTATCCAGCTTGGTAGCCAGAGCCATCGGTGAGCCTTTTTCCACAGCCTTGATATACTCGGCTACTGAAAAGGTGTTAAGTGAAAAATAATCTCCTATTCTGGATGATGCGCCGGCACCAATGCCTACAAAGGCATCTTTGGTAACAGTTGTGTAGCGAATTGTCCCCGGCCTATTGAAGCTCCAAATCGAAGTCCTCTGGTAACCAGCATCCTGCGCTTTCTTCACTACTGCTCTTAGCATTTGCCTTTCCACCCACCAGGACGGCATGGTCACTCCCGCTTTATGCAGGTGTCTCCTGAGTGGAGTATAAGAGAAAGGAATCAAAGGATAAGTGGATATCTGGTCTACACCTAACTTACAGGCTATTTCGACATCAGTCTCCGCCTCCTCCCTACTCTGAGTAGGAATTGAGAATATCAAATCAACATCTGCAGTATTAAAACCAACCTGAAGGAGCCGTTCGCAAGCCTGTCTAGCCAGCTTTCCGTTGTAGTCTCGTTCCAGCATACTAAGAAGTCGGTCATGGAAGGTCTGTACACCTAGACTTGCCATATTGACACCACTATTTTTGAGAGAGCTAAGAACAGCACTCTGGGTGTCTAAAGGGTGAATCTCCACTCCTATCTCACGCCCCAGTCGGAAATTCCTGGCTATCCAGGATAAAGTCCTATCTACTATCTCGGGAGTCAGAGATGGCGTACCGCCACCAAAATATACTGATTCGACGTTAACGTCACCCCATAACCTTCGATAGCTGTCCAACTCTTTGAGAAGAGCGCCCTGATAGGCAGCGCTCACCACTGGATCATAGACTTCTTTCACATACGGGCAGAAAGTGCAAATCTTGCGGCAAAAAGGCAGGTGGATGTAAAGGTTAAGGCTTGCTGGCCTTGATAGCTCTATAACTTGCTGCCGGTCAAAGACGAATGAACCCTCTGTACCCGGGAAAAGCAAACTTAGAATTCTAGGTAAAAGAGGCCTCATGTAAAGAATTATACCAAATCTCCGCCGGTCATAGCACGTACCTGCTGGGGTGTCCGAACATAATGATGTGAACGTCCGGCACAACTTCATGAATATGTAGTATCAGCTCAATGCCGCTACCTTCAGAGGACCAAATATTGGTGAGTACAACATGTGGCTTGTGCGCCCTGGCAGCTTTGACTGCTCGGGATACCTTGTTGAACACTGAGACTACGTCAATATTAGACTGGAACTGTAGTAGATTAGCTAGCCCCTCTAGGGTTTCCTCCCCCTATCTAAATCTTTCCTAGAATTAGGAGACATATCACTCCCGTTGCTATTCTTATTTCCGTGCTTATCAGTAGAGACGAAAGTTATCTTGTCTCTCGTTTTGCTACTTATCCTATCAGAATTTAAGCTCGGACCATCCTTTGCCTCGAGATAGTAACGTGTAATGGCATATATAACGATACTACAAGTTACTTTCAGCAAAATATTGCCGGGGCATAATACCATGAATACTATTAAACTTACCAGTAAATACATCGGAGTTATTAGGCTTAATATTTTATTCAGGTTACCGTATTTTAAGTTTACATTACATATACGGGTAATCCCTAGGGCTATTCCAATGCATATAGCACCAATTGTAGGATAGAAATAGTATATATAGCTTATCCTATCAGTGATAAGACTAACCGGTATCCAAAATAAGTACGTACCTGCAAACCAACAAATGACGAAAATAGCAATACTACTTCGTTTTATTGCTTTGTAGGCCATAAATAGCACAGATGGAATAATGAGTACCCAGATGGAAGGGCTAATCATCAAGTGATATATAATATACCATTCATGTTTCATACCGCTGTATTCAAGGAGTTGTATACTGTTGAGGTGGATTAGCCATTCCCAGGGACGAGTAGGTAGTGTGCCAAACGGGGACTGAGTGTAATGCGCAAAAGTGCCACTTTTTGCGCATGTTAGCATGACGCTCATTTGGGTAATAGGATTCAGCAGCCTATGCCAGATAGCAAAATCGAGTAAAGGCATTAGGATTAAAAATGACGCCATTGATACTAAGATAATTATAAAAACTTTCCCTTTGTTATCCCTGCTAGTAAAAAGCCAATGTAGCAATATGACAAGAAGAGCCAAAGCTCCACTCAATTTGGCTAAAGCTGCTAATCCTATCAACAATCCGGCCTTTACGTGCCATCCCTTGAGGTAACACCAGAATGCAGCTAACATAAATGTTAAGCTATAAACATCAAGCATAGCGATACCAGCTAAAACAAAGCTCAAGTTTTCAATAGATAGCAAGACAGTTGCTAAGAATGAGGTATTTTTAGATATTTTTAGTTGCCGGCAAGTGAGGAAAAAAAGAATAATGGAAAATATTCCGAAAATTAACGAGAAAAACCGCCAACCTAGGGGGCTATCACCAAATAACAAGATACCTGAAGCTATTAGAAGTTGTGATAGAGGTGGATGCTCGATAATATTGGTTCCAGTCCCCTGAATAATAGACCGGGCCGCAGGAATGTAGTAAGATTCATCAAATACCAAGTCTTTTGGTTGCACAATTGTATTAAGATGTAGAATCAGTACAATCAATACTAATAAGCATAAGGGAGTATATTCCCATTTAGCTATTTTGAGTAACAGTAGTTTGATTTTCCCCATATATTCTGGCTTTTTATTGGAATTCATTTTTTCGTAGTATAGCACAAGATCTTACCATGAAGTGGCGCATTGTAGAACTTTAAGCTATCGAATTGATAGGCCTCGTATATCTCTACACCATCTCTAGTGATTCCTATCTCCCCAGGTCGGAACAAATCACTTTATCGCCATCGACTTATGCTCAAACTGAAGCTAGAATTTTGCTAATAGACAGAATAAAACAGAATGTAACCAGTTGGTATTCCAAGTACAAAACGTGTTGTAAGCAGTTGACACAAACGTTCTAGTTTGAACGTAAAATGACGGTTTAGGACGGCTAACTAGAGACTGGCAGTCCCTGGGAAAACGGCTATATCGAAAACTTCAATAATAAGTTGAGGGATGAGTGCTTAAATCGTGAAGTCTTCCGGAACGGGAAAGAGGCTCAGACTATTGTTGAAGCCTAGAGAGGAGAGTATAACAACGACCGACCGCATAGCTCACTGGGCTACTTGACACCATCTAAGTTTGCCAGACGATATTACGAGAAGAACCAGGTAAGAAGGGTTAAGCAACCAGTGGAGAAAGCGGGAAGTCTCTCATTCTAGGTAGTACTAAAAATGGAGGCACCCCACAGAGATAAAAAGACAGTTTGCTCTAGACACGGCTGGATGCTATAATTCTGGTGTGCTGGGGAATCGTCTAGCGGTAGGACAGCGGACTCTGGATCCGTAAAGGAAGGTTCGAATCCTTCTTCCCCAGCCAAGCTAGGTAATAATATTACCACAAGTTAGCCTCAGTTTATTCAATCTCTATTTGTAATCTGAGTTCAGTTTTGGTAGTTATATTACCCTGAAGGTCACGGTTCTAATTCCCTCAGCTTCACAAAAGGGAGACGATACCTAGAACTCCTCGCCATTCTGAAGGCTGGCAGGGTAAAGTCTTTTCGATAACCTTCCCGTGGTATCCTCAATAATCCAAAGAATATGCCAGAGCCCGAGGTTAGCTCACGAACTACCATGAGTCTGACTTTCAGCTGAAGGAACATACCAGTTGAATCCATTCTCCGTATCCTCATAAAGGGTCTTGCGACCATGCCGCCGAATCTTCCAAGCCATCATGAGATCCCCGATTGAACCACTCACACTCATCGCCATCGCCATTATTGCCAGAAATACAATGCCATCAGCATTTGCCAGTATGCCTATCACCAGGAAAACTGGTGTGAGCGTTAAAAATGGAGCCAGGCCAACCAGGAGATATTGATTTCTGAAAAAAGGTCCTCTGGCGGTTGCGTAGAATGCCACGGGAAAGAACCTTCTGACCATTTTGACACCGAAACGGGGCTTTCCGCCAAAAACCAGGAACACCAGTCCGTGGACGCTCTCGTGCAGGATAATGAATGCCACGAATACTCCCAGAACAATCAGAAAGACCCATCCACCAAGATTAACTGACCCTTCCGAGTATCCTCGAAGTAATCCTCTGATAGTAAGCCCAAGGATGAAGCTCAGTCCGAAAAGAATAGCGCTGCCGGCGAGCAACCAGACCAGGGACCATCCTTTCAAATTTATATTCCATCGACCGGCTAATTCATAATTATGCGGTATCCTCTGACTAAGGCCCATGTCATTTTTCATTGCGACCTCACTCTCCTGCCTACAGTACTCCTACAGTACTATTGAATAATACCTGAGATTACCTAGAGAAGCTTGTTATAACCTATTCTGAAACTACTTAAGCCAGTATATATTGCTTACCAACTCATTGTAAATGTCCGTGCATTCAGGCCTCATCTAGAACCTCTAATTCAGAGTTAATGCCCACCAAAGGGGACTCGAACTCCTCCTTGCCGTTATTTGCCTGTATCGATATAATAGCTATGGCTGGTGTGACAAAGGCTCTAGTTTCTCGAGCAATTCACGCAGTCTTGGAATCAAATCAGGTCGTAAAAAGTTCGATATGGTTCCTGAGTCCCCAGCCAAGCCAGGTAATATTATTGCCTCATTTTAGCCTCAATTCATCTGATTGCTCATTTCGGTCTGAATTGGCAGTGTCCCGAATGTGGTGGAAAAAGGAATCGGCATGTCCTACCCTATAGA
>CAZNEL010000075.1:0-6055 GCA_964572285.1 uncultured Dehalococcoidales bacterium
ATAATCTCCACAGGCGGGTAAAACATCTACACCCCCACCAGCACCTTCTCGAAATCCTTCACTCTCTTTGGTGGTTGTTTGCTATCCGCCATTTTCCCCTGCCAGCTTTTGCGTGTTTTAACCATTGCCATCCTCCTTGTGTCAAGCAGAGGTCACTAAAAGAGGCTAATTACCGTCATCAGTTAGTTATTCTCGGCACGGTGAGACTGCCATCCATTAAGAATAGAACCTTTGCCTTTTCCCCTTTCTTTTCTAGTGCCTTATCTATCGCCTGCTGAACGCTGGGGAAAGGCTCAATAAAAGCAGACCTCATGTCTCCATCATTCAAACCGGTTACACCACAGATATCTGCACAACCTGCCAGTTCAACCATCTTGGCAGCCTTATGGTAACCAAGCTTGTAGCCTTGCTCAATCTTTTTAAAGACTTCGTCGGAGTTGCTACTGCTGGAAAGTAAATTAAAAAATGTCTCAGGGCCTATCCCATCTCGACACTCGGAAACCAGAATAATGATACCCCCGTCTTTTAAAGCCAGCCTTCCGTGTTCCAGAGTTTTCTGTGACTGGTACAAATCAATATCAGAGGGGTAACCAGCAACAGCAACCACAATATCTGCCTTTTCTTTAATGTTCGCACAAAAGACTTCGTGGGATTTATCGATTGCTGCCAAAAATGAATCGTGAATATGACCGGAAGTACAGCTGTAAACCCTCTTTTCCCTATCGAGAACCGTTTGAATAGAAAATATCTCTTTATCGGCTATTGTTTTGATGGCATCAACCATATCTTCATGCACCGGGTTGCCTTCTAATACCAGCGTCTGCGCCTTTGGATTGAAAGCATGTTTGTGGTTTTGCTCAATAGTTTTATAGGCCGCAATTCCAGGGAGGAAGGATTTCCTCCCGCCGGTATAACCAGCAAAATAATGCGGCTCTACCGAACTGATAGTAACTAGCTTATGTGCCTCCACTCCCAACCTGTTAACATGCATCTCCGTGCCGGTGGAAGAAGTTCCCAGATAGACCATATCCTCGTCTTTTTTACTATCATGGACATAAATCCTGTCTTTTAGCAGATCATAGTATTTGCCAAAGATAAAATAGAACTCTTCTTCATTCGGTCGTCGATGAGTTCCGGTGGCAATAAGGATCTTGATATCTTTATCTTTAATTCTATCGTAAATTATCTCCAGTATTTTCGCTGTTGGGGTAGGCCGTGTATAGTCATTAACAATAAAAAGTAAATCCTTTGCATCTGCTATAAATTCGTCAAAACCCTTTGAATTGATAGGGTTTTGTATCCCCTTTCGAATAGTCTCTGTTTCATTGCCAATACGGACAGGGTTTGGTTCTATCACACCCAAGACCCGGCTACTATCAACTTCAACCTCTACCTTCTCTTTGCCGTAAGGAATTTTCATCTTCATGTTAACCTTACCCCCTTACTCTTTTTCTAACGTTAATGATTATACCAATTGCTTGCCGGTCATGCTTTCAATATCTACCTTTATAACCAGAGTCTTATCCAGTTTCGGCTGCGGAAAGCTTAGCTCATCTCCGACATACTTCTTCGTAATCAAATTCAAGGCATATATTTTATCCTCTTCTTTTTCCAGGACACAGGCTCTTCCCACACCGATAACGCTCATGTACTTTATCGCCCAGTCGCAGGCTTCCTCAGCCTTTTTTAGTTCTAAATCAATCTCCATCTCAAAACAAACCCTGTCATTCTTCTTGATAAGTTCAACCTTGCGCCCTTTCAAATTCCCGTGGAAATAGAGAGCGTTCCTCTCATAACCAAAGCAGACCGGGATTACGTATGGCTCCTTATCATCCACCAAACCAACGTGGCAAACGATAGCTTTGTTTATAATCCCTTCAATCTCCTCAATGTCCGTAATTTTCCTTCTTGGCATGGACTTCCTCCCAAGATGCGTTTTTACCTAGTCACAGAACAATCAAAGAAAACATAATACCCAAGCCACACACCGTATAACTCTCTTAAACCCTGCATTTTCCAATTACCGAGATTACCCGTCCAAAGACAACTACCAGTATCTTTTCCCGACAAGAATACTATCAACACCAGCTTTCTTAATCATTCTTAAATTCTTTAGATGAGCATCCCCATGAAATGGCTTTAGAGAGTCTATTTTCCCACACGACTCAAACTCATCGCATTGCCAGCAGCCTTCAATACCTTTCTTCAGGCAACATTTCCTTATTTCACAGAAAGGCGGACCACCACCACCTTTACAGGCCCTCTTACAGCGGAATTTCACCAATGCTCCTAATACCTCGTAGCACTGTGGGTAATTTTTTAGCATCGCAAAAAACGGCTCGTTAGACATCAATTCTGCCTGCTTATCGAACTTTACCTGTCTTAACTCCTTCCGGATGTCTCTGGCCAAATCGGCAATCTTTCCTTTGTAGATAAAACAATCTCCGCAGTAAAGGCTGCAATAGGCAATCAAGCCTTTGCCTTCAGCTTCAGAGGCGTTGCTAACCAAATCTAAACCTCCTCTGGGCTGGCAATTCTGCCCATTATGGCACTGGCAGCAGCAACAGCCGGGTTTGAGAGGTAAACCTCCGATTTGGGGCTTCCCATACGGCCAACAAAATTGCGGTTGGTAGTAGAGACACATCTTTCACCAGCTGCCAATATCCCCATATAACCACCGAGGCAGGGGCCACAGGTCGGAGTACTGACCACAGCACCTGCCCTGATAAATACCTCTATTAACCCTTCATTCAAGGCATCAAGGTATATCTGCTGTGTAGCCGGAATAATAATGCAGCGCACTCTTGAGTGCACCTTCCTTCCTCTCAAAACTTGAGCGGCAACTTGTAAATCACTAAGACGCCCGTTGGTACAACTGCCAACTACAACCTGGTCAATTTCTATATCCCCTACCTGGCTTACCGGTTTAGTATTAGCCGGGGAATGAGGCAAGGCAACCTGCGGCTCCAGAGACGAAACATCATACTCAAAAACCTGTAAATACTCAGCATCCTCATCTGGCTCATAAACAGTGTAGGGTCGTTTAGCGCGAGGTTTAATGTAATCTAGTGTCTTACTATCAACTTTACAAATGCCGGCTTTGGCACCAGCCTCAATAGCCATATTGGCCATGGTAAAACGCCCATCCATAGATAATGCATCTATTGCCTCACCGCAAAACTCCATTGCTGCATACAAAGCACCGTCAATCCCAATATTACCAATAGTGTAAAGTATTAAATCCTTACCACCCACCCATCTCGGTAAACCCCCATGATAAACAAATTTTGTGGTCGGCGGTACCTTCATCCAGATGTCACCGGTAGCCATAGCGGCGGCAATATCAGTCGACCCCATACCGGTGGCAAAGGCGCCTAAAGCACCATAGGTGCAAGTATGTGAGTCGGCTCCGATTACGGCATCTCCGGGCAGCACCAGTCCCTGTTCCGGCAAAAGCGCATGCTCTATACCCATTTGCCCGACATCAAAGTAGATTATCCCTTGTTCATAGGCGAACTCTCGCATTAGCTTAACCTGCTCAGCAGAAGCAATGTCCTTATTAGGTACAAAGTGATCAGCCACCATTACTATCTTTTTGGAGTCAAAAACCCGTTTTACACCAAGACGCTCAAACTCTTTTATGGCAATTGGGGCAGTAATATCATTGGCCAGAATCAGGTCTACGCTGGCATTTATGAAGTCGCCTGAGCTTACCTTCTTTTCATCACTATGAGCAGCCAGTATCTTCTCAACTAACGTCAATATGGCCTCCTTTTTATTAACCTTAACTGGGGATTAAACCTAAGTAAGACTCTCATCGAATAGGGCGAGGAATAAATAGCACTACCAAAACGAGAACTGTGGTAACTGCTGAGACCAGGTACAATCCGGCTCCAGCCGCCATGCCGATACCCGCTACCGCCCATATAGTAGCAGCAGTAGTTAAACCAGCCACTAGCCCGCCCTCGCGATGCAGAACCGCCCCGGCGCCAAGAAAACCCACACCAGCTACCACCCCTGCAGCAACCCTAGCCGGGTCAGTAGTAATACCAAATCCGTAAATAGAGGCTACGGTAAATAGTGCAGAGCCAAGGCAAATAAGGACATGGGTTCTCAAGCCAGCAGTTTTGCCAGCTCTCTCCCGCTGGTAGCCAATGATCGCCCCCAGGGCTACTGCCAGCAGGAGTCGCAGAGTCATCTCCAGCTCAATAGGCATAAATCACCTCTGGTTCAGGAAACTACCCGGCTGCCTTCTTAGCTGCCAATAGCCGGTTAAGAGCATTAATATAGGCTTTAGCAGTAGCGACAATAATATCGGTATCGGCACCCCGCCCAGTATAGGTTATGCCATCGCTTTCTATCCTGATTAGCACCTCACCGATAGCGTCAATACCCTCGGTGACCGACTTGACAGTAAATTCAGTAAGCACATTAGGCACGTCCACCAATCTATCGATCGCCTTACATACAGCATCTACCGGACCGGTGCCAATAGCAGCATCAGCCAGAACATTACCATCAGGAGCGACAAGCCTGACCGCCGCTGTGGGAATACCCCTATCACCGCAGGATATCTGGAGACGGTCAAGGTGATAGACTTCAGATAAGGTGCGTAGCTTCTCAGCGACAAGAGACTCAATATCCCTGTCAGTAATCTCCCTCTTCTTATCAGCCAGTTCCTTAAAAGCAGTAAAAGCCTGGCTAAGGTCTTCACCGCTTAAGCTATAGCCTAACTCTGCCAGCCGCTCAGCAAAAGCATGCCGACCACTAAGCTTACCCAGCACCAGGCTTGAGGCTGGTATACCTACTGTTCTGGGGTCCATTATTTCATAGGTTATCGGCATCTTGATGACGCCGTCCTGGTGTATCCCCGACTCATGACGAAAAGCATTAGCACCAACAATCGCCTTGTTCGGCTGCACCATAAAGCCGGTCAGTTCACTTACTAATCGACTGGCTTTATAAATCTGCTTCGTATCAACGCCAGTAGTCAGGTTAATAAAATCCTGGCGGGTTTTAATCGCCATGACAATTTCCTCAAGAGAGGCGTTACCCGCCCTCTCACCAATGCCATTAATAGTACACTCTACCTGCCTGGCTCCCCGCAGGAGAGCCTCCAGGCTATTGGCTACCGCCAGACCTAAATCATTATGGCAATGAACACTAACTACCGCCCGACTGATATTGGGCACATTCTGAAAAATACCTTCAATTAGTCCGCCAAATTCACTGGGCATAGCATAACCCACAGTATCAGGAATATTTAATGTAGTGGCTCCAGCATCAATGACAGCTTCCAACATTTGATAAATGTATTCTGGCTCAGTCCGGCTGGCATCCATCGGTGAGAACTCAATGTCTTCAGTATAGTTCTTCGCTCGGGCTACCATCTCACGAGCTGTCAGCAAAATCTCCTCGCGGCTTTTCTTGAGCTGATAACCGAGATGTATATCCGAAGCCGAGATGAACACGTGTATCCGCGGATGCCTGGCTCCCTTAATTGCTTCCCAGGCTGAATCTATATCCTGAGGGACAGCGCGAGCCAAACCACAGATAATAGGGGTGCGAATTTCATTGGCGACAAGCCTAACGGCCTCCAAGTCACCCGGCGAGCTAGCAGGAAAACCGGCTTCAATGACATCAACACCAAGCTTTTCCAATTGCCTGGCTATCTCCAGCTTCTCCTGTAGGTTTAGTGTGCCCCCCGCCGCCTGCTCCCCATCCCTTAGAGTAGTATCAAAGATGATTATTTTGTCCATTTTATCCTCCGGAAAGAAAAACTCATCCTAAAACTTCGTTAAAACCAGTATACCCCTCCCCCTGTCAAAGGAGAGGGGCTAATAAGGATGAGTTTATTTCTCCCGGCAAGGTTAAACTCGTCGAAATACCTCAATATAATGTTATCACTTTTATTATAAAAACCAAACAACTTGATTCTCTTCTTAAGTTAAACTATTTAGTCCCCTGTGAGCCAGGGCATCATCCGGCGTAGCTCGGCACCAACCTCTTCAATAAGGTGCTCCTTCTCCATGCGTTTTAGAGAGTTGTAGACGGG
>CAZNEL010000076.1:0-6038 GCA_964572285.1 uncultured Dehalococcoidales bacterium
ATCGGGGCACCGGTAATAGGTTGGGCCGGTGAGGCAGTAGGGATAAAGCCAGGTCTGGTATTAACCCCCGGAATCATGGTTCTGGCGCTGGTAATAGCTTTGGCCACATTAAAGCGTACTTAGTTTGCTGAGCCATAACCCCTATGCTACAATTCTCCGTGGAGGGCTAGGCCATTTCGGCTAGCCCTAGAGGTGTTTGGGGAGGAAAATGCCATTGAACCTGACTAAACTATTCTCCCTTATTGAGAAAATGCCTGCTTACCACCAGCTGGTGCAGGAGCTGCTAAGAGAAAATAACAACATTAAGGTAGCAGTGCTTGACGCCGCAAAACCCTGCCTTATAGCGGCTTTATATCACACCCAGCGATTGCCGATGCTGGTCGTTACCGCACACCCAGAGAAGAGCAAACAACTCTACGAGCAGCTTCTCATCTGGTGTAACTCCAACCAGGTAAAATTACTCCCCGACCCCGATGTTCTCCCCTACCAGCGTGCTACCGCCGATGTTTCCGCTGAGCTAGAACGAATACAGGTGTTGTCAGCTCTGATAAACCAGAATGAGCCGACATTGAATCCACCCCTAGTCATCGCCTCTGCCCCAACTATCAGGCAGAAGATAACACCATATAGTGATTTCCTTTCCACCTTCCACACCATAAAGCTAGGCATGGATATTGAACCATTGGAGCTTATACGCCAATGGGAGGCCATGGGCTATGACATGGAGAACTTAGTAGAGGTGCCCGGTACTATCAGCCACCGGGGTGGCATCATTGATATCTATCCCCCCACCAGTGACCTACCCATCAGACTTGAGTTTCTGGGTAACACCATTGACAACATTCGCCTCTTTGACCCGGTAAATCAACGTTCCCAAACTCAAGTATCGGAGATAACTATTGGTCCAGCTACCGTACTTCTCACCCCTTTATTGCATAGCCAGCAAGAGTTAGAGCCAGCCCTCAATGCCTTTGACTTGGCTGGCCTTAGCACCAAGGCAAGTCAGCAATTCCAGCAAGAGACAGCTATGATACTCCACAAGCAAAGGCCGAGCAAAATCCAGTTTTACGCTTCGCTATTCAACACAGACAGTATCCTGAGCTATCTATCCTCAAATACGTTTTTAATACTTGACGAACCAACAAGCATCCAGGCAGCAATGGAAATCCTAGATACACAGGCCAACGAACTACGCACCGAACAAATAGAGCGAGGAGAGTTACCACATAATTTTCCCCACCCCTACCTCACCTGGCAAGACCTTGAGCCCAAAATGAAAGAACGGCGGTGCCTAAACCTCGTCACCTTCGGCGTTACTGACAATGAGACACCACACCGGCTAGACTTTACTCCTGTCCCTAGCTACGCCGGGCAGTTACCATCTTTTATCAATAAGGTCAAGCAGATGCTAAAGCAAAAAAAGCGCCTTATTCTCACCAGCCATCAGGCAAGCCGGTTATCAGAGCTGTTTGAGGAAGAAGATATTATTGCTGCTCCTCTTACCGAAATAGAGCAAACACCTCTGCCTGGCTCACTGAGTCTAATCCAGGGCTCACTGGCTGAAGGCTGGATAATGAACAACGATACCTATCTGTTCACCGATGCTGAAATCTTTGGCTTTGTTAAGCAACCACGGTCAATTAAAAAACACCCAGTGTCCTATCACAAGCTCTCTATTGATATGGCTCCCGGCGACTTTGTTGTACATGTTGAGCACGGTATTGGTAAATTTGCTGGCGTTACCACCATGAGCACCAATAGCAGTAAGAAGGAGTATCTGGTACTACTATATGCCAATGGAGACAAGCTCTATGTGCCTACCGACCAGATAGACCGGGTTAGCCGCTATATTGGAGCCAGTGAACTACCCCCAGTGTTAAGTCGGCTGGGTACTCAGGAATGGATACGCACCAAACAAAAAGTCAGCGAATCGGTAGCAGAAATCGCCAAGGAGTTGTTAGCCCTATATGCTACCCGAGAAGTTATCCCTGGTTTTGCCTTTTCCCCAGATACAACCTGGCAGCATGAACTCGAAGCCTCTTTTCCCTACGTTGAGACTCCCGACCAGATAGCAGTGCAGGAACAGGTAAAAGAAGATATGGCTAAGCCCAAGCCTATGGATAGGCTGGTATCAGGGGATGTCGGCTACGGCAAGACCGAGGTAGCTATACGCGCCGCCTTCAAGGTGGTAATGGACGGTAAACAGGTGGCAGTGCTGGTACCAACCACGATACTAGCCGAGCAGCATTTTTCAACCTTTAGTCAGAGATTGAACGCCTTTCCCATAAGAATTGAGGCTTTGAGTCGCTTTAAGTCACCAAAGGAACAACAGGCTATTCTTGACGGACTGGCTAGCGGCAATGTGGATATCTGCATCGGTACCCATCGCCTCTTGCAAAAAGATGTAGCCTTCAAAGATCTGGGGTTACTAATTATTGATGAAGAGCAACGCTTCGGTGTCGCCCATAAGGAATATCTAAAAAAGATGAGACAAGAAGTAGACGTTCTCACCCTGAGCGCCACACCTATACCCCGCACCCTCCACATGTCCCTGGTTGGAGTAAGAGACATGAGTACTATAGAGACCCCACCCGAAGAACGCCTGCCCATCAAGACCTATGTTGCCCCGTATGATGAGCGGCTGGTCCGTGACGCTATACTCAGAGAAATAGAGAGGAACGGGCAGGTCTTCTTCGTTCATAATCGGGTGCAAAGTATAGCTTATATTGCCAACAAACTGCAATCCCTGGTGCCCGAAGCTAGAATTGCCATTGCTCATGGCCAAATGCCGGAAGCAGATCTGGAGCGAGTGATGGCTAACTTTACCCGGGGTAAAAGCGATATTCTGGTCTGCACCACCATTATTGAATCCGGGCTGGATATGCCCGGGGTTAATACCCTCATTGTCAACCAGGCCGATAGATTTGGGCTGACACAGCTATATCAACTGCGGGGCCGGGTAGGACGCGGCGCTAACCTTGCCTACGCCTATTTTCTGTATGACAAGGGCAAACATCTGACCCCGACGGCAGAGAAGCGCCTGAGGACAATCTTTGAAGCCACCGAGCTGGGTGCCGGTTTTAACATCGCTATGAAAGACCTGGAGATTAGAGGTGCCGGTTCCCTGCTGGGAGTAAAGCAGAGTGGGCATATCAGCGCTGTTGGCTTTAGCCTCTACACCCGACTGCTGACTGAGGCAGTAGAAGGGCAGAAAGCCAGACAGGCAGGCATCGCCGTAACCAAGCCGTCACGCCTGCCGGAGCCAACCTTAGACCTGCCCCTGCGAGCCTATCTACCCGAAGAATATGTCTCCGACCTCAGCACCCGGCTGGGTCTCTACGAAAAGCTGGTGAAACTGGATAGGGTTGAGCAAATAGAGGGTATGGCACAAGAGTTGAGCGACCGCTTTGGCACACTACCTCCAGAGGTAACAAACCTGCTCTACGCCGTGAAGATTAAGGTTCTGGCAACCAGGGCAGGCATTGAATCCATCTCTACCGAGCACAGCCAGATTGTACTAAGGCTATTTGAGGGCTTACAGTTTAATAAACAGCAACTTGAGCCTATCTTAAAAGACGGCATCAAGGTAGGCACGAGTCAATTAAGGCTAAATCCCAAACGGTTCGGTGGGGAGTGGCAGCAGGTGTTGGAGAGGGTGCTAGAGAAAATTGAGTGAAAAAATGAGGTCTCTAAGAGAATTACAATAGCACAAAACTCAAATGCTTATGACATAGATTTGGCATATCTAATCTTACTTACGTACTACTCCTCATCAATCTGGTGCCAACCTGTCCCTTTTGTATACTCAAGGTCTACCCACTTACTGTCAGTAATGGTCTCGGCGCCTTCTATCTCACTAGCCACAATGGTATAGACTGCTTGTAATCCGGCGGGATTAATCAGGAAGCCCTTGACACTAGTGGCAGCGTCTGCGTCTTTAATGTCATCGGCATCAGCGGGCCCAACATCGCCGTCAGCGGTTGTGAGTTCGTTGCCCGCCATATAGGCAGTAACTGCTACCTGGACATTATGTGCCTCGGTATTAGCCGCCTCAATAGTGCCACTGCCTATAAACTTCAGCACATTGGGTACTACTATTGCCGTCAGCACGCCAAGAAGAGCCACCACCACCAGAACCTCAATCAGGGTAAAGCCTCTTTCACCACCCACCAGCTTCAATTTCAAAAACCTCTTCATTCTATGATGAACCTCTGATTGCTCGGCTTGGTTTAATCAATTAGCCCTTGCCTAGTAACTGCACAATGCTAGCATAATTGTATCTCCCTGGCAAGCCTTATAAAAAGCTCACCGGCAAAATAGAATCCAACACTACCGATGAGCTTTTTATAAGTTCCCTGATTTACTAAAGCCTTACGCTATTATCCTAATTACGCCCAACCGTCGGCTACAGTATAGGCAAGGCTACCCCACTTACTGTCCGTAATTTTGACTGCTGCAGTTATCGCACCATCCACAATGGTATAATCTGCCTGCATCCCAGCGGGGTTGATTAGAAACTCTTCCGCTAGATCCCCTGTGGCACTAATGCTTGGCCCTATCACGCCGGCAAAGGTTGAGAGATTGTTATCTGCCATATAGGCAACAACTGCCGTCGTAACATTGTGAGCCTCGGTATTGGCCGACTCAATAGTGCCTCTGCCGATAAACTTAGCTACATTGGGCACTATGACTGCCGCCAAAACACCAAGGATAGCCACCACCACCAGCAGCTCAATCAGGGTGAAGCCCTTCTCCCCATATCGAAATTGTTTCTTGAACTTCCTCATAAACCTCTTCATTTTCCGTTTTACCTCCTTTCCTCAGTATTTTGGCCTAATCTAGATAGTTCTGGTTAGCTAAGTTCATAATATGATATGATTGATACCGTGTCAATAACCCATTAGTAATGGTAATTTATTACCCCCTACCCCATATCTGCAAAGAAAAAAGGGGCCGATGCCCCCTTATAGGTTATTCATAGTTCAATAAGACCTGGTGTCTCACCAAAGCCACGCTAGTTTCACCACCCGACCAGACACCTGACAACCCCGTGCCATTATTTCAAAGACAACCCGCTGCTTTTATATTTCCTCTTCATCAACGTCAGCTTCATATGACTCGAAGATGAAGTTCAAGTCATCTTGCAGAGCAGCTACTTTCTCCGCGGGAAAGAGCTCATCATTTATGTCAAACACCATTTTGGTTTCACCTTTAATAGTTCCTACAATGTGGGCTCTGAGGCATTCCTTTTCCGTCTTGTCTTGCCCGACCTGAACCTTGAAGATCAGGTTACCCCGAAATATAAATGACGAGGTATTATCGGGCAAGAGGTAAGTTCCCATCTTGGACTCCCCTATAATTGGCCCTTGCTTCAAAACAAAGTCTCTCACCTCATCATATAGTAAGTTAGGGTTGACATCGCTATATGTTTTTCTAATTTGCATGCTACCTCCTGTACCTATTTCAGCCCTTCTTTCTTTCTAACGGCTGGGTTTTATGTAATACGATTATACTTGACTCAGCTTATAGCGTCAACCTGGAAGCTTCTTTCTTTTTTGCCTTTTACTATCAAAAAAACTAACGGCAAAAAGAAGCAAACCACTAACCAGTAAAGCCCCCAAATCTAGATACATTATGTCAAATATTTTACTGACAAGACCTACTGCACCACCGCCTACAAGTGCTGCCATTGCCCCCATAGAAGTAACTCGTAACTTTTCTTTATAGAAACCGGCGATGACTGGCAGAATTACTCCTGCAGTGTATACTGTATAGGCAAAAAGGAGCGCACTTATTACCCCTTTTAATACCAGTGCCATAGTTAAAGCACATATCCCCAGAATCACTACTGACCATCGGGAGAGGAATACGATTCTCCTCTGGCTTAGCGCCGGCTTAAACCACCCGACTATATCCACCACTAGTATGGAGCTGGCGCTCAATAAAATAGTATCAACCGAGGACATAACGGCACAGAGTAAAGCCGCCAGCACGATACTACCCACAAAGGGCGGTAGAACCTCCTTTATTACTGCCGG
>CAZNEL010000077.1:0-4054 GCA_964572285.1 uncultured Dehalococcoidales bacterium
TCTTGTGGTAGAAATCGATACCCCCTCCAAGCTCATCTTGTATTGGAAGAGACTCCTACTTGACAAATGTTGAAAATAGTAGTACCATTAAAGTTTGTAATTATGCCTCTTATGTATTCAGTTTATCGTATTTCTCAGTTATCCGCATATTTTGCTACATGTCTTGCGTCGGATTAGCACTGTACTAATGCAAGATTTTGCTGGTCTGTTTAAGGAGTAGAGCTAGAATGGTTTTTATGTCACCAATGCACACAGAACAAATGGTATCGCTAGTTCCCAGGAAATCCTATGCGCGTTTACCACAGGTAATGGATGTACCCAATCTGATCGAGGTTCAATTAGAATCGTTTCACTGGTTTCAAGAGGAAGGACTGAGGCGATTGTTTGGGGAGGTGTCTCCTATTAGGGACTTTACCGGTAACAGGCTGGAACTTAGCTTCGTCGGCTATGAATTTCGTAAACCTTATCATGATGAGCAAGAGTGCCGCCAGCGGGATATGACCTATTCAACCCCTCTCTATGTCAGGGCACAGCTGTTAGTCAAAGAAACTGGGGAAATTAAGGAACAGGACCTGTTTTTTGGTGACGTTCCGTTGATGACAGCCAAAGGCACTTTTATTACCAGTGGTGCTGAACGGGTGGTAGTAAGCCAGTTACTTCGTTCTCCAGGCGTTTATTTCACCATTGAGAAAGACGCTGCTAGTGGTAGTGAATTGTGCTTTGCTAAACTAATTCCTACTCGTGGAGGGTGGCTGGGATTTGAAACCAGTAACCATGATGTGATTTCGGTCAAGATGGATGGCAAGCGGAAAATTCCGGTTACTACACTGCTACGCGCTATTGGTTATAGCGATGATGAACAATTGCTGAAATTATTCTCGGCGGAGGATAATTCTCCAGAACATCGATTCATCCAGTCAACTATGGAGCGTGAGCCATTGGTGAAGAGTGAGTCTGAAGCTTTGCTTGATATCTATAGGAAATTGCGCCCGGGCGACCCACCTAGTATTGAAAATGCTAGAAAATTGATAAACAACCTTTTCTTTAACTCAGCGCGTTACGACCTAGGCAATGTCGGTCGCTATAAGCTTAATAAGCGATTAGGGCTTAATATTGACCTGAAGGAACAAGCTTTAACCAAGGAAGATGTTGTTGAGGTAATCAGGCATATCATTATGGTTAATAATGGGAATGATACTCCTGATGATATTGACCATTTGGGAAATCGAAGAGTCCGCACTGTTGGCGAACTGATGCAAAACCAGTTCCGCATCGGGTTACTGCATCTGGAGCGAGTGGCCAGGGAGCGTATGAGTATTATTGCTACTGAGGCAATTACTCCTGGTGTTCTAGTTAACATTCGCCCGGTGGTGGCAGCTATCAAGGAATTTTTTGGTAGCTCGCAGCTATCACAATTTATGGATCAAACTAATCCATTGGCTGAGCTAACCCATAAGCGTCGTCTATCAGCCATTGGACCAGGAGGTCTGTCTCGCGAGCGGGCTGGCTTTGATGTTCGTGATGTCCACTATTCTCACTATGGCCGGATTTGCCCTATTGAGACACCAGAGGGGCCTAACATCGGTCTCATCGGTTCTATGGCTACCTACGGGCGGATTAACCAATATGGCTTTCTTGAGACGCCATATCGCAAGGTAATTAGCGAGTTGAGTAACACTGATAGCAGATTGGTGGGTAAGACAGTTGAGGAGACAGTAGTCGATGACGATGGTAAAACTATAGTAAAGGCTAAGAAGAGCATTAGTTCTCAGATAGTTACTAAGCTATCTCACCTATCGCCTCGAACCATAAAGGTGGTATCCTTCGTCTCTGATGAGATCACCTATCTATCAGCCGATAAAGAGGACGAATATATTATTGCTCAGGCTAGTGCTCAGCTTGACTCAAATAGCCAATTTGTTGGAGAGAGGGTTGAAGCTAGACTGGCTGACCGCTACATGTTTGAAACGCCAGATAAGATACAACTAATGGATGTATCACCCAAGCAAATAGTGAGTGTTACTACAGCACTAATACCCTTTCTTGAGCACGATGATGCCAATCGTGCTTTGATGGGCTCAAATATGCAGCGTCAGGCGGTACCTCTGATTTGTCCTGAGGCACCTTTGGTTGCTACTGGTATGGAAATGGAGGCTGCGAGGCACAGTGGGCAAGTATTATTTGCCCGGGATGCTGGGCAAGTAACCTCAGTTACTAGCTCACGGATTGTTATTCTCGGAGATGACGGAATTGAAGACATATATCCACTAATGAAATTCATTCGCACTAATCAGGGAACTTGTATTAGTCAGAGCCCCGTGGTGAATAAAGGAGACTGGGTTGAGCCAGATCAGGTGTTAGCCGATAGCTTCACTAGTGAGCAGGGAGAGCTGGCTCTAGGACAAAATGTACTTTGCGCTTTTATGAGTTGGAAGGGCTATAACTTCGAGGATGCTATTATTCTTAGCGATCGCTTAGTCCAAGAAGACAAATTTACCTCCATTCACATTGAGAAACACGAGGTGGAAGCACGGGACACCAAGCTAGGCCCCGAAGAGATTACTAGAGATATACCTAATGTGGGCGAGGAAAGCCTGCGCGAGCTTGATGAAGATGGTATCATTCGAGTTGGGGCCAAGGTTAGCCCAGGTAGTATCCTGGTAGGCAAAATTACCCCTAAAGGGGAGACCGAATTATCGGCGGAAGAGAAGCTCCTGAGAGCTATCTTTGGTGAAAAGGCCAGGGAAGTGAGAGATACCTCTCTACGAATGCCTCATGGTGAATGGGGTAAGGTGATTAATGTTAAAGTTTTTTCTCGCGAGGCTGGTGATGACCTGCCAGCCAGGGTGGATAAATGGGTGCAAGTATGGGTTGCCCAAAAACGGAAAATCACGGCAGGGGATAAGATGGCCGGGCGACATGGTAATAAAGGGGTGGTATCGATAGTGGCACCTGTTGAGGATATGCCTTTCCTTCCCGATGGTACCCCGATAGATATTATTCTTAACCCCATCGGTGTCCCATCACGGATGAACATTGGTCAGGTTTTGGAGACTCACCTGGGGTGGGCAGCTCAGGTTCTGGGCTTTAAAGTGCTTACCCCGGTCTTTGATGGTGCTACTGATACTGCTATTGTGGATGCCCTGGCTAGAGCATGGTTGGCTCTAAAAGCCGGGGTGGTTAATCTTAACAATGGTGAGGGGACACCCGCTGTGCAATTGGAGCTGGCTAAAACATGGCTTAAAAATAACGGTTACGACGGGGACAAAGTGTTTGGTGATGACTACCCAGGAGTTGCAAAGGAGGTTTGTCTACGCTTGTGGCTTGAGGATTTAGATATAGCTAGCCGGGGTCTTAGCCTACAGGAGCTGGAACAAACAGTGGAAAGGGTAACTGCGGAGAGGAATCTTGTTCCACCTACTACCGGCAAGATTACACTCCGTGACGGAGCTACTGGTGAGCCGTTTGACCAACCGATAACGGTGGGTAATATTTACATGATGAAGCTTATCCACCTGGTTGAGGAGAAGGTTCACGCCCGCTCTACCGGCCCTTATTCTTTGATTACCCAGCAGCCTCTGGGCGGTAAGGCTCAGTTTGGAGGTCAACGTTTTGGTGAAATGGAGGTTTGGGCACTAGAAGCCTATGGCGCTGCCCATAATCTTCAGGAGATCTTGACTATAAAATCAGACGATGTGACTGGCCGCGCTAAAACATACGAAGCTATAGTTAAGAATGAGGATATTATGCAACCAGGCGTACCAGAGTCGTTTAAGGTTCTGGTTAAGGAATTACAAAGCTTGGGACTCGCTGTTGAGGTGATTAACGAAGAAGAGGAAAAAGTAACTATTGCTGAACAGGTGGTAGAAACCGCTAAATTAGAAACAACGCAGGTCATCGAACTAAAAGCGGAGCCAGAAACTACAGCTCAGGAAGAAGAAGACAAAGCAAACGAAACTGCTACGCTGGAAGCGCAGCCAGAAGCTATAGAAGAGGTAACTCAGGAAGAAGAAGACAAAGCAAACGAAACTGCTACGCTGGAAGCGCAGCCAGA
>CAZNEL010000077.1:4154-5844 GCA_964572285.1 uncultured Dehalococcoidales bacterium
AATTACAGAAGAACCGATCCAGGAAGAGGAAGAAGATTAAATGCTTGAAGTTAACGATTTTGATGCTATCCGTATTTCTCTAGCTTCACCAGAGCAGATTAAGAGCTGGTCTTATGGCGAGGTAACTAAGCCAGAGACTATCAACTATCGCACTCTTAAGCCAGAAAGAGATGGGCTTTTCTGTGAGCGAATCTTTGGTCCAACTAAAGACTTTGAATGTTATTGTGGTAAGTATAAGAGGATACGCTATAAGGGAATTATTTGTGATAAATGTGGCGTTGAGGTAGCTCGGGCTAAGGTGCGGCGAGAACGTATGGGACATATTGAATTGGCTTGTCCGGTGAGCCACATCTGGTTTGCTAAAGGGATACCTAGCCGGATAGGACTGCTGCTTGAGTTGTCCCCACGTAATCTGGAACGGGTGCTTTATTTTTCTCACTATATCATAACTGCTATCAATGAGGAGGCACGCCAAGAGGCAATTAAGCAACTTGAGGAGAATTGTCGGCAGGGAATAACCGAGCAGCAGGCGTCTCTAGAGGCCAAGATTGCTGAGATGGAGCAGGAAGAGGCAACAGTAGAGGAAATAAACCAGCTACGACGTCAGTTTATTGAGACTAAGACAAAGCAAGAAGAGAAACTCCTCACTGATATAGAGCGGCTAAAAGACCTCCGCGTACGAGCGCTACTCACGGAGCATCAATATCAGGAACTCAAGCAGGAGTATGGCCAGCTGTTTGATGCTGGGATGGGGGCTGAGGCTATCCTCCAGCTTCTTAAGGACATTAACCTTGATGAGGCGCGTAATGGTTTACTTCAGGAAATTCACTCAACTTCAGGTCAACGGCGTAAGAAAGCTGCTAAACAGCTACGAATAGTGGAGGCGCTTCATCGCAGTGGTAATAAACCAGAGTGGATGATTATGACGGTGTTGCCGGTTTTACCTCCAGACCTACGGCCCATGGTGCAACTAGATGGAGGCAGATTTGCCACCAGCGATCTTAATGACCTGTACCGACGAGTTATTAATCGCAATAACAGGCTGCGTCACTTAATGGAAATGGGAGCACCAGAGATTATCATCCGCAACGAGAAACGGATGCTCCAAGAAGCAGTCGACTCTCTTATTGATAATGGAAGGAGAGGGCGAGCTGTCTCCGTCAGTGGTAATCATAAACTAAAATCACTCTCTGATATGCTTAGAGGGAAGCAAGGGCGCTTTCGCCAGAATCTACTTGGCAAACGAGTTGACTATAGCGGACGCTCAGTTATCATTGTCGGTCCAGAACTTAAGCTTCACCAATGTGGTTTACCCCGGCGAATGGCTGTTGAGTTGTTTAAACCCTTCATTATCCGCCGACTGGTGGCGCAAGGCCTGGCTCACAATATCAAGAGTGCCCGGCGGCTGATAGACAAAGTGAAGCCGGAGGTGTATGACATATTGGAAGAGGTCGTCAAAGAACGGCCAGTGATGCTGAACCGAGCACCTACCCTTCATCGTCTTAGTGTCCAGGCGTTTGAACCAGTACTAATTGATGGTAGTGCTATTCAGCTCCACCCTCTCGTCTGTGCTGCTTTCAATGCTGATTTTGATGGTGATCAAATGGCAGTTCATGTTCCTTTATCCAGGACTGCTGTCAAAGAGGCGAGAGAAATGATGCTCAGCATCTACAATATGCTACTACCCAGC
>CAZNEL010000078.1:0-5496 GCA_964572285.1 uncultured Dehalococcoidales bacterium
GTCCAGCAGACCGAGGTAAATCTACCCTTTATCACTGCTGACGCCAGCGGCCCCAAGCATCTTAATATTACCCTTACCCGGGCTAAACTGGAGCAATTGGTAATGGATCTGGTGGAGAAGAGCCTTGGCCCCTGTAAGCAAGCGTTAGCTGATGCCGAAAAGACGACAGCTCAGATTGATGAGGTAGTGCTGGTGGGTGGGCAAACGAGAATGCCACTGGTTCAGGATAAGGTAAAGCAATTCTTCAGTAAAGAACCACACAAAGGGGTTAACCCGGACGAGGTAGTAGCTATCGGTGCTGCTATTCAGGCTGGTGTGCTCAAAGGAGAGGTGAAAGATGTTCTCCTGCTGGATGTTACCCCGCTTACTTTAGGGATAGAGACTCTTGGTGCAGTAGCGACTCCTCTTATCCCTCGGAATACTACTATTCCCACCTCCAAGAGCCAGATTTTCAGCACGGCGGCGGATAACCAGCCGAGTGTGGAGATTCATGTTCTTCAGGGTGAGAGACCGATGGCGACGGATAATAGAACACTGGGAAGGTTTATGCTGGATGGTATTCTGCCGGCACCTCGAGGTATTCCCCAGGTTGAGGTCAGCTTTGATATCGATGCCAATGGTATTCTTAGTGTGAAGGCACATGATAAGGGCACCGGGCGAGAGCAGAAAATCATCATTACCGCTTCTAGTGGCTTGGCTAAAGGGGAAGTAGAAAAAATGCAGCGGGAGGCAGAGATACACGCTGCTGAAGACACAAAGCATCGTGAAGAGATAGAAGCTCGCAACATGGCCGATAACCTGGCCTATACCGCAGAAAAGACGCTAAGGGAACAAAAAGATAAGATAGCTGCTGACCTGAATCAAGAAGTAGAAGATAAAATAGCTGCGGTGCGGTCAGCGCTACAGGGAACTGATGTAGAGAGTGTTCGTCGGGCGACTCAGGAATTGTCTGACGCTATGCAGAAAATAGGGGCTGCCGTTTATGAACAGCAGTCACCACCACCTGCGCCAGGCGGCGAGGCACCGCCAGAGGGGGAGACACCTCCGGAAAAAGAGGATGAAGGCACTGTGGAGGGTGAATTCCGCGAGGTTTAAACAAGAACTGAAGTGTTAAAGAGGATCAAGGAGATAGAGTTTAGAAAATATGGCAATAAAACGGGATTATTATGAAATCCTCGGTATAGACAGGAATGCTACCGATGAGGAGATAAAGAAGGCGTTCCGTAAGCTAGCCTTTAAGTATCACCCGGACCATAACCGTGGCGATGGGGCTACGGACAAGTTCAAAGAGATAAATGAAGCCTATGAGGTGCTCTCAGACTTAGACAAGCGCGCTGCATACGACCGTTTTGGGCATGGTGGTGCTGAGGGGCTTTTCGGGCAGGGTTTTGATGGGTTTAATGGCGGCTTTGGGGATATTTTTGACGCCTTTTTTGGCGGTGCAACTACTACTACTCGTCAGACCCCACGTCGCGGTGCTGACCTGCACTATAGTTGTACTATTACTTTTGAGGAAGCAGTCTTTGGTTGTGAGAAGGAGATAAGCATACTTCGTACCGAGAACTGTTCCCAATGTCAGGGCCTTGGCAGTAAGCCTGGTAGTCAACCGAGCCGTTGTCCAAATTGCGATGGTACCGGGCAGGTGCGCCGGGCACAGCAGACTATCTTTGGTCGTTTCGTTAATACCACTGTCTGTAGTCAGTGTCACGGTGAAGGTAGAATTATCACTGAGCCCTGTCCCCAGTGCCGGGGTAAGGGCAAGGAGAAATGCCAACGAAATATCAGGGTTAAAATTCCAGCCGGAGTTGATGATGGCTCTCAACTGCGCCTTAGTGGTGAAGGGGAAAGTGGTCTTAGGGGCGGCTCACAGGGCAATCTCTATCTTACTTTGTCGGTACTACCCCACGAGTTTTTTGTCAGGGATGGTGATAACCTTTTCTACGAATTACCAATTAACTTTGCTCAAGCCGCCCTCGGTGCTGAGGTAGAGGTGCCTACTCTAGGTAGTAAAGTCAAACTCAAGATACCGACTGGTAGCCAGGCAGGCAAAACCTTCCGGCTTAAGGGGCAGGGAATTTCTCATATCCATGGGAGTGGACGTGGCGATCAGGTAGTTACCCTGTTGGTGGTTACTCCCCAGTCACTAACCAAGAGACAGCACCAGCTATTCGAAGAACTGGCTAGCAATTTTGGCCCGGAAAATATGCCGCCACCCGAAAAAGGGGAGGGGTTATTAGGTAAATTCAAGAACGTTTTCGGGGCTTAAGAAAGGAGAACAACTTCCATCTCCGCCCGGCTAGCTCGTGCCTGCCCCCGGTTCCCAGCAGTTCTTTGATTGCTTGTTGAGGCTTAACCCCATTATATAGCACTTCATACGTCTTTTCCGTAATAGGCATCTCTAGTCCAAGTTGCCGAGCCAGGTTCCAGACGGCAAGCGTGGTGCTTACCCCTTCGGCTACACCACTCATCGAATTGGTTATCTCCCCTAGTGAGCGTCCTTTGATTAATTCTACCCCTACATAGTGATTGCGGCTTAGTGGGCTGGCACAGGTAGCCATTAAATCACCCAGCCCAGCCAAGCCAGAAAGGGTGAGCGGGCTTGCCCCTAAGGCAACACCAAGAGCTGCCATCTCAGTCAGACCGCGAGTGACGAAAGCTGCCTTAGCGTTATCACCGTAGCCTAGCCCGTCAATCATACCAGCACCCAGAGCAATAATATTCTTTAATGCTCCACCCAGCTCTACCCCGACAATATCAGTGTTAGTATACACAGAGAAGTTGTGGGTCGTCAGTAGCTTTTGGGCTTGTCGGGCTATAGACTCATCCTCAGCAGCCACTACCGCGGACGCTGGCAGGTTACGTAGAATCTCTCTATACAGATTAGGCCCGGAAAGCACGCAGATGTTACGACGGAAGCGAGGGTTTATTTCTTCGGCAATTACCTCGGACATACGCTTGTTACTACCAATTTCCAGCCCCTTGGCGGCACTTATCACCAGTGTGGACTTGTTTATGTAGTATTTGACTGATATTATATTCTGACGCATAGACTGTGATGGCACCACTAGGATAACAGCATTGACATAAGCCAAAGCTTCACTCAATGAGCTGGTAACTGACAATTGGGGGGGAAAGGTAATACCTGGTAACAGGTGCAGGTCAGGTCCCCTGTCTTTTAGTTTGCCAGCTTCCTTCGCTGTCCGTGCCCAAAGCCTGACATCTAATCCCTTATGTGCTAACACCACCCCCAGAGTCATTCCCCAGGTAGTGGTGCCAATAATAGCAATCCTTGGCATATCTTACCTGCTCTCCATGTGAAGTTTCCGAAACTGTGGTGTGTGTTTAGGCTGGGGGGGGCAAACCACCCACTTCCAACTTCTTACCCAGCTTGCGCTCCTTGCCGTTAACCAATCGAATGATGTTATCACGGTGCATAACAATAATAATTATTGTCCCTACCAAAGCATAAATGAGATACTCGATAGGAAAACCGCTCAAAATAGTGAGGGGCACTAATACGGAGTAGGTACCTACAGCTCCTACAATAGATCCCAGTGATACATATCTGGTCAGACCAGCCCCGATGAGTAGCATCTCACCACCAAAGAGGGCTGCTACCGGGCACAGGGCTACCAGCCCTCCGAAGAAGGTGGCTACACCCCTGCCACCTTTAAATTTAACGAATATCGGAAAACTATGCCCCAGTATAGCTGCTGTAGCGGCTAAAACCTGGGCTACCAGCAAGCCGAAACTAACTCCACCCACTACCAGATAATCGCCTCCTACTATTAAGCCAGCAAATACTACTGCTAATACTCCCTTTGATATATCTAAGAGACCCACCACGGCCGCTGCCTTTTTACCGGCCGTCCGCAGCACGTTAGTCATGCCTGTCTTGCCACTGCCATGCTGCCTGACATCTACTTTAGCGCTTCGCCTGCCTATTAGTAGACCAAAGGGGATAGAACCCAAAAGGTAACCAAAAATCACAACCCCAACAAATTTGGCGACTATCATGATTCGTTCCTCGTCTTAAAGACTAGACGAATAGGTGTGCCAGCAAAGCCGAATGACTGGCGCAGTTTATTCTCCAGGTAGCGTCGGTAGGAAAAGTGTATTAGTTTGGCGTCGTTGACAAAAAAGACAAAGGTCGGTGGATTGACCTCAGCCTGTGTGGCGTAGAGAATTTTCAGTTGCTTAGTGCCTGTTCGCGGCAGGTTATGAGTTGCCAGGGCCTTTTGTACTATACTATTAACGGCTGCGGTAGGTATCCGCTTAAGTCTTTCCTGATATACCCGGCACACCTCTGGCATTACTTTGCCCACCCCCTGCCCAAATTTAGCTGAAGTATAAAGCACCTCTGTATAGGACATAAACTTAAGTTGCCGACGAATGTGCTCATTATACTCCGTTATATTTTTCTCCGCAATCAAATCCCACTTATTGACTACTACCACTATTCCCCTGGCCGCTTGCTGAATATAGCCCGCAACGTGCATATCCTGAGCTGTTACTAACTCAGTAGCATCAAGTACCAGCAAGGCGACATCAGCCCGATTTATCGCTCGCAAGGCACGGAGCACGCTATACCTTTCTACTCCTCTTCCCAATCGCCCCCGGCGCCTGACGCCGGCTGTATCAATGAGAAGTACACTCTGCCCTTCAAAGTCAAGTATGGTATCTATAGCATCCCGAGTAGTCCCCGGGGTATCACTAACAATGGCTCGTTCATCACCTAGAAGAGAATTGAGTAGCATTGATTTGCCAACATTAGGTCTGCCGATAATGGCTACCTTCATGGCTTCTAGCTTAGCTTCAACTAATGATGGAACTGGTAGCCGGGTAATAATTTCATCCAGTAGCATAGCAGTGCCCCGACCATGGTGAGCAGAAATTACCAGGGGCTCTCCCAACCCCAGCTCATAAAATTCTACTGCCCCTCCCTCCAATTTGGTATTATCTGCCTTGTTAGCCACCAGCAATGTCGGCTTGCTTGACCGGCGAAGCATATCAGCTATTTCCAGGTCAGCAGGGGTCACCCCATTTCTGATATCCACCAGAAAAATAACAATATCGGCCGCGGCGACAGCAGCCTTCACTTGTTCCCCGACCTCTTGAGCAATGGTGGAGTGCGGCATTGGTTCCAAACCACCGGTATCAACTATGGTAAAGGTAACTCCTTGCCACGAGACATCAGCGAATATACGGTCACGGGTAGTCCCTGGCAGGTCTGCCACTATAGCTATCGGCTTACCCACCATACGATTTAACAGAGTAGATTTGCCTACATTCTGTCTACCGACAATAGCAACAATCAGTTTGTTCGCGTTCATCTCCAAACATCCCCTTAAAGATAATTGTAGCAGTATGTAGTAGCAGGTGCAAAGAATAGTTCCTCCGATACCAGCGGACTTCCTGCCTTGAGTCAGTAGATACCTAAGGGCTCCGCCTGTGGGTATCTACTGACATGGGTACACGGTACGCGATGTTTCCGTA
>CAZNEL010000079.1:0-5140 GCA_964572285.1 uncultured Dehalococcoidales bacterium
CAAGTCATGCAAACCACTAAGTTAGGTGGAATTTGCACTGGGGCTTCTACTCCGTTAGTTGAATAATTGGCTTTGGTTCAATTGTCGCTAACCGAACAGGGGAGGGTAATTTTACGAAGTAAAAAATTTTATCAACAACTAACCCCAGTCCTTATAGCCGGGAGATGCTCTCTAATCAAAAATAAAGCCTCTTCCCGGGCTCCTCAAGCTTGGAAGGAGGGGGAACTGGAGACAGAAATGGGAGACTTGAGGAAGTGGCTAGAGCAAGGCGGCGTGGAATTTTTTACAAAGGTAGGGCTCAAAAAGGGTCAAATTGCTCTAGATTTTGGATGTGGAGCGGGAAACTATGCCATCCCCGCTGCGGTCAACGTTGGGAGGGAGGGTAGAGTTTACGCTTTAGACAAAGAGAGGCGAGGTTTCTGGCCGAGTGAGGGTTTAGATAAGTTAATAGACAGAGCTGAATCGCGAGCACTGCAAAACATAACGGTGATGAAGACCTTGGGGGAACTTAAAATCGAGCTAGAAGATGATTCTGTTGACGTGGTTTTACTCTACGACGTCTTGCATTACTACTATTTCCCCAGTAAGGAGGATAGAATGAAGCTACTCCGTGAAATTCAAAGAGTCTTAAAACCAAATGGCTTTATCTCATTCTATCCAGGAGACCCCGAAGTATCCCGCAACTACTCAGAGTTGGAGACAATTAAAAGGGAAATAGAAGAGGCAAATTTTCAGCGTGAAAGCGAATATATCGGCACGGTCATTCACGAGAATGTGATTCAAAAGGGTCGGGTGGTGAAATTCAGAAAGGTGGAGTAAAGTGGCCATTGCACTAACTGAAGATGGTCCACTGGGATGGCTAGGGATAGTCTGCTAGGGCGACTGGGTAGTGCGACTATCCATAGGCAGCTTCTCTTCCCATACTAAAGTAGGTACGCAGCAGTTCAACGTTTTCCATGGACAACCACGGGTAGGGACTCAGCTATTCGCGGTCATACCTTGGTTACACAATAGTCCATAATGTTTACTCCCCTTGAGGTAACAAACACTCAGATTGTTACCCAATAAGAAATAGACAAAGGAGCTTTCAATTTCTAACAAATCATACACCCTTGACAACAGCTAACTTCTTATAGTACATTAATTGAAAATGAATATCATCTGTAAGTAGTGACAACATGAAACTTACTGCCAATAAAATAGCCGGCATATTGCGGCAAAATGGCTACCGACTGACACCCCAGCGGCACGCTGTCATGAAGGCCATTGCAGGCAGTCACGACCACATGACACCCGCCGAAATATGCGAACGAGTTCGACAGGAACATCCTACCATTGGGTTAGTGACCGTTTATCGTGTAATCAACCTTCTTACCGAACTTAAGTTGATTTGCCGGGTAAATCTGGGAGGTAATTCCCAGAGCTATTTGATGAGAAGACCTATGGAGCATCATCACCACCTGGTCTGCTCCCAGTGTGGCCGTGCGGTGGATTTTACCAATTGCGATTTAAGCCAGCTGGAGCAGCGGCTGTCCCGGGAGACCGGATTCAACATTGAAGGGCATCTCCTGGAGCTGCACGGCCGGTGTCCGGACTGCTGCGCGGCAGTCTCAACTTAAAGACTCCGATGATTGAAGTGCTCGTGGGTTTGTTTCACTCCTATTATTGAAAATAATTATCAGCTGTGAATATATAATGAAAGAAGTGGCTTTTCAGATAGGTAGTCTTACGATTACCTGGTACGGCATAATGATTACCACCGGTATTCTGGCCGCCTTGGGCATCGCCTTTATTGAGGCTAAGAAGCGAGGCGAAGCTAGCACGCATGTTATTAACATGGCACTTATAGTCGTCCCCCTGGGAGCTATCGGAGCGCGATTGTATCATGTTATCGACCAATGGGAATACTATATCCATAACCCGGGGATGATCATCGGCGGGCAGGGACTGGGTATCTTCGGGGCGATTATTGGCGGCGCCATCGGCCTTTTTATCTACACCAGATGGAGAACCCTCGGTACGCTCCGCTGGCTGGATATCGTCGCCCCCGGCCTGGTATTGGCTCAAGCCATCGGGCGTTGGGGCAATTTCTTTAATCAGGAGCTTTACGGGTACCCGACTAATCTTCCCTGGGGGATATACATAGATCCGTCTCATCGGCTTCTGGGTTATGAGTCATTCAGTCATTTCCACCCTTTGTTTCTCTATGAATCCCTGTGGAACCTGCTCGGCTTCACGGTACTGATGATTGTAGGGCGCAAGCTGCGTTCCCGGCTACGCGACGGAGATATTTTCTTCTTGTATGTCATCCATTATGGTGTTGGCCGCTTTTTTCTGGAGGGCCTGAAAATCGATGTTTGGACGCTTGGTGGTGTACCAACGGCTCGCTGGATAACCGGACTGGCAGTAATCGCTGCTGTTAGTGTCCTCATCTTTCGGCATTGCAAATATCACAGGGAGGCAAAATGAAACGTTTTCAATCGAAAGCATTTCTCTCAATCTTCTTAGCCATACTACTTATGACATCATCGGCAACCATAGCTACCTCCTGCACTCAGAAGACGGAGGCGACAACGAAAGTAGGCGTTGTTGTCACCATACTTCCGCAGGTTGAATTTGTGGAGAACATCGGCGGTGATAAAGTGGACGTCACCGTGATGGTGCCTCCTGGAGCCAGTCCCCATACCTATGAGCCGACTCCATCTCAGATGGCGAGCCTGGCAGAAGCCGAGCTTTATGCCAAAGTAGGCTCCGGTGTGGAGTTTGAACTTACTTGGATGGATAAGCTCATCGCTCAAAACAAAGATATGCTCGTTGTCGATTGCTCACAAGGTATTGGGCTTCAGGAAATGACGGCTCCCGACGAAAACGAAGAGGAACACGGAGGCACGGACCCGCACATCTGGATGTCGCCGCGGAATGCTCAAGTCATGGTGCAGAATATAGCCAGCGGCTTGATTCAGATTGACCCGGATAACAGTGCTTATTATAAGCAGAACCGTGATGCCTATCTACAGGAACTGGCACAGCTTGACCAAGACATTCGTGATGGCTTATCCGGAGTGAAAAACCGTGTATTCATGGTATATCACCCCGCTTTCGGTTATTTCGTCAGGGATTATGATCTTACCATGCTGCCTATCGAAGCCGAGGGCAAGGAGCCGACTCCAGCTGGACTTCAGCACCTGATAGAGCAGGCAAAGGAACACAACGTTAGTGTTGTCTTCGCAGAGCCGCAGTTCAACCCGCAAAGCGCCAAGGTCATTGCCGATGCTATCGATGGTAGGGTGGTCTTTATCGATCCTCTGGCCAGGGATTATGTTGAGAATCTACGCATTCTAATGGGAGAACTGGTCCAGGCTATGGAGTAGGTAATGAAGTCAGAAGAAGTGGTCAGTATAAAGGACATCTGGGTGCACTATGATGGTATACCCATACTGGAGGGAGTAAGCCTGTCAGTTGCGAGCGGTGACTTTCTCGGCATTATCGGGCCCAATGGCGGGGGTAAAACCACTCTGCTCAAAGTAATTCTGGGTCTGGTTAATCCATCACATGGCAGAGTCTACGTTCTGGGCCAAGCGCCAGAGAGAAGTCGCCATAGAATCGGCTACGTACCGCAGTATAACCTGTTTGACCGTGAATTTCCGATCAATGTCCGGGACACGGTTCTGATGGGATGCAACGGGAAAGCCGGTCTGATTAGACGTTATAGTAGAGAAGACAAGGAACTGGCGCAAGGGGCGTTGAAAACTGTCGGTATGCTGTCTTATCAAAAACACCAGATAGGGAAACTCTCCGGCGGCGAGCAGCAGAGAGTCTTTATCGCCCGGGCGCTGGTAAGTCGACCGAAGTTACTACTTTTGGACGAACCTACCGCCAGCGTTGACTCGTCCATGCAGACTCAATTTTACGAACTCCTGGTAAAGCTAAAAAAGGACATGACTATAATCATGGTTTCCCACGATATTAGTGCCGTTTCCATCTATGTGGACAAAATAGCCTGCCTAAACCACCAGCTTTTTTATCACGGCTCCAAGGAAATAGAACCTGAAGTGCTGGAAGCTACATACAAATGTCCGGTACAGATGATAGCCCATGGCGCTATACCTCACCGGGTGTTGAAGGAGCACTAATGGTGGAAGTACTGCAATATGAATTCATGCAAAACGCGCTAATAGCAGGCCTGCTGGCGGCAATTGCCTGCGGCATAGTGGGCGTTTATGTTGTAGTAAAAAGGATTATCTTTATCAGCGGTGGTATCGCCCATGCTTCTTTTGGAGGTATAGGGCTGGGCTATTTAATCGGTATAAGTCCGGTACTGGGTGCCCTGGTTTTCTCGCTGGCGTCAGCGTTGGGTATGGGATACGTAACCAGAAGAACCCGACTACCTGAAGACACCGCCATCGGTATTCTGTGGGCTATAGGCATGGCGCTAGGTATCATCTTCATTGGATTGGCTCCCGGCTACGCCCCGGACCTTTTCAGCTATCTCTTTGGCAATATCCTTACCGTACCCACTTCCGATTTACTGCTGATGCTCATATTAGATGCTGCAATAATCGGGATAGTTATTGCTTTCTATAAGGAATTCTTAGCCCTCTCTTTTGACGAAGAATATAGCACGGTGGTTGGTATACCAGTAGAGCCTTTATACCTGCTTTTGTTATGTATGATTGCTTTGACTGTCGTGATATTGCTCAGAATAGTGGGGATGATACTTATCATCGCCCTCCTTACCATTCCGGCCGCCCTGGCCAGGCAGTTTACCTATGACCTGCGTAAAATGATGATTCTGGCAATTGTCTTCGGTGCTCTGTTGACTTTCGGCGGGTTATGGCTTTCATATGTTCTGGATTTAGCTTCAGGGGCTACGATTGTTTTGTTAGGCGGAGCGGCGCTCTTAAGCTCCTTCGGTGTTACTAGAATTCGCAAATGGCGGACAGAAAAACGGAATAACACCGAGAGGGTCATTCAGTGAACAGAATACTTGTAATCATTATTATTATGAAATTGCTCAACAATTTAGATTTTGTTAGGCCGGGTAACAAAAGTCCGTAATGTCTCATTAGAGTCACGAGACTCTCGAAGGTTCAGTGGTTTTCAGTGAGAAGGTTGACAATGATTCAATGTGATGAGAGCC
>CAZNEL010000080.1:0-4940 GCA_964572285.1 uncultured Dehalococcoidales bacterium
TTAGCATTAGACGTGGAAGGATCTGGTACTCACATAGGCACTAGCACACTTTATGGCTTCTCAGTAGCATGTGAACCTAGTGGAGCTTGCTATGCCGACATCAACTCTCAATACTTTAGAAACCTACTCTCAGACCCCAACAAGCTCTACATTGCCCACGACGCCAAGTAGGACCGCAGTATGATGAAGAAGGCAGAAGTCTACTATACGATAATCTCTGTGACACTATGATTGCTGCTCATCTGCTACAGGAAGGGCTTGAAGCCAGAATAATGCCTATTGATAAACGCCTAGCTGAAATAGCTGAAAGGAAAACCAGGCTGGCAAACTCGTGGGTAGTGGAAAACATAAATACCGAAAGGTTCCGAGAGCTTCAGTAGTTACTCCATCAAGAAAAAGCCAAGCTAAAGTCAATTCGCAATGAGGTTTCCAGCTCAGATAGCAGAGCTAGAAAGTACTAGAGGTGTACTTCGCTTCTGGACAAGCCAGCTGCAGTCTATGGCTTGGTACACTGAACCTGAGGATGGCAGTAAGGTTAGAGTTGCAGATAAACCGCATAAGATTGCTTTACGGATAGCTGGATTTGAAGACCAAGACATAAGCAAGGTGACGGGCTTTCCAAGCACAAGACGACTACTGCTCGACAAGCTTCAAGTGCTAGTTGTGGTATGTTATGATAGAATAGAGGTCAAAGCTATATTCCCTATTGGACCAATTAATTGTCAATTGTGTACTCCTACTTGAAGAAGAGGGGGACTAGGGGGGTGAAGATAGTATTATGGATATGTTTGAGCATCAATCTGAGAAACGGAAAGAAAAAGAGGCGCCACTGGCAGCCCGGATGAGACCCCGTGATTTCCATGCCTTTGTTGGGCAGGAGCACCTTATCGGTGAAGGACATGTGCTAAGGAAGGCGATTGGAGCTGACCGCTTACCATCAATTATTCTGTGGGGTCCACCGGGTAGTGGCAAAACTACCTTGGCTTATATTATCGCTAATGCCACCAATTCCCACTTCAGCCCGGTGAGTGCTACCAGCGCTGGTGTCACTGACCTGCGACGCATAATTGAAGAGTCCAGGGAACGCCGTAAGCTATACCAGCAGAGAACCATCCTGTTCATAGATGAGATACATCGCTTCAATAAAGCTCAGCAGGATACAGTTCTGCCCTTTGTTGAGGATGGCACCATCACCCTTATTGGAGCCACTACGGAAAACCCATCCTTTGAGGTTATTTCTCCCCTCCTTTCTCGCTGCCAGGTTTTTACCCTGAACCCCCTCACTGAGAATGAAATTCGCGTCATTATCTTTAGAGCTATAAAAGACAACTTGAAGGGTCTAGGTATGCTGAATGTTACACTGGATGATGATGCTTTGGTTCATCTTATCACCATGTCAAATAAAGATGCCCGAGTTGCCCTTAATACTCTGGAGATGGTAGCTACGGCAACGTCTTTTGATGCTAGCGGAAAACGCCGCATTACACTTGCCATAATTGAAGATGCCATCCAGCACCGGGCTTTGCCTTACGATAAAGAGGGAGAGCAACACTATGACCTTATTTCTGCTGTACATAAATCAATACGTGGCTCAGACCCGGATGCCTCCCTGTACTGGCTAGCAAGAATGCTTGAAGCTGGAGAAGACCCTCTCTATATTGCCCGTCGTTTGGTGCGCACCGCCAGTGAAGATATCGGCATGGCTGACCCTCAGGCATTGGTGATTGCTATGGCTGCCCAACAAGCCGTTCATTTCATCGGTATGCCTGAGGGTAACCTGGCTCTGGCTGAAGCGGCTGTCTACCTTGCCACTGCCCCGAAGAGCAATTCTCTATATCAAGCATACACGCGGACCCAGGAAGAGGTCAAAAAAGGTTCTGTTGAGTCAGTGCCACTACACCTGCGCAACGCAGCAACGCCACTCATGAAAGATATTGGCTACGGTAAAGAATATAAATATGCCCACGACTATCCCGGTCACTTCGTTGAGCAACAAAACCTGCCTGACGCGCTACAAGGCAAACGATTTTACACTCCCAGTGACCAGGGTTATGAGAAGCAAGTGGCGGCGCAGCTTAAGGACTGGCGGCAAAGGGAGAAATCAGAAGGGGCTAAACAGGAAAAGGAAGAGAACATAGCCGATACTAAAGAGCTTGATAAAAAATAAAGCCTCTTCATTATGATTATATTTCTGTGTTAAGGAGATTAAGTTGGTAAAAAATCCGATTAAGTTTGGCACTGATGGCTGGCGTGGGGTTATCGCCCAGGATTTTACTTTTGATAATGTGCGGGTTTGTGCCCAGGGAGTAGCCGATTACCTTAAAGAGAAAGGTCTAGCCGAGCGAGGAATAATTGTGGGCTACGATACCCGCTTTGCCTCCGAAGACTTTGCTGCGGTAGCTACCGAGGTAGTAGCGGGCAACGGAATAAAAGTATACCTTTGTCCCGAGGCTACTCCAACACCGGTAATAAGCTATGGTGTTTTAGCAAAAAAAACTGGTGGAGCTATTATTATTACTGCCAGTCATAATTCGGGCAAATGGAACGGTTTTAAGATTAAATCAGAAAGTGGCTCCAGTGTTCCGACTGAGACTATTACCGAGGTGGAAAAGAATATTTCTCAGACTCTGGCTACGGGCGGAGTGAGCCAGTTACCGCTGGTTGAGGCTTTAGAACAGGGACTGGTGGAGTATCTGGATTTATCCCCGCTATACTTTGACCAGCTAAACAATCTCATTAATCTTAACGAACTGCGTCAGTCCAAGCTGAAAGTGGTGGTTGATTCCATGTACGGTGCCGGCATCGGCTATTTTAAGACTTTGTTGAGTGGGGGAGATATTGAGATTACGGAGATAAATGGCGAGCGTAACCCGTTGTTCCCCGGGATACGACCGGAACCAATTGCAGTTAACTTAGATAAGCTTTCAATTGCAATTAAACAACAAGGGGCTGATGTCGGCTTGGCTACTGATGGTGATGCCGACCGTATCGGCATTGTGGACGAAAATGGCGTTTTTTTGGACCAGCTTCAGGTCTTTGCGCTGCTTGCTCTTTACCTGCTGGAGGTGCGGGGTGAGCGAGGCCCTATAGTTAAAACGACAACTACTACCAATATGCTATATCGCCTGGGTGAGATGTTTAATGTCCCGGTTTATGAAACGTTAGTGGGCTTTAAACACGTTGCCCCGTTAATGGTGGCGAAAGATGCTCTGATAGGTGGTGAAGAAAGCGGGGGCTACGGCTTCCGGGGCCATGTGATGGAACGGGACGGCATTCTGGCTGGCCTCTATTTCCTTGACCTGATGGTTAAGACCGGTAAAAAGCCGTCGGAGCTTTTAGCCTATCTTTACAGTAAGGTAGGCCCTCACTATTATAAGCGGGTAGATATTGAATTTATCGCCCAGGAACGTGAGAATATAATTAACCGTATAAAGAGTAATATGCCTGATGCCATTGATGGTGTTAAGATAGTCAAATCAAGCGCTGCTGATGGGTTTCGTTATGTTCTGGCTGATACCAGCTGGCTGCTTATTAGATTTTCCGGAACCGAGCCGGTGCTCCGTATCTATACTGAAACTGATAGCCAAACCAGGGCAGACCGGATGCTTGAGTTGGGGAAGAAACTGGCCGGAGTCTAGGACTTTTGGAGAAAAGGAATTATTATGGAGGATAAACTTCCTCGAAAGACGGGAAAACCCTGGGGATATGAGCTACTATTTGCGCTCACCCCGAAGTATGCCGGCAAGGTAATCTTTGTTAAGAAAGGGCATCGGCTTAGCCTTCAGTATCATGAGAAAAAAGACGAGACCCTGTATATATACGAAGGGAAGGCATTGCTTGATATTGAAGGAAATGATAAACACATGGTGTCCAGAGTAGTTCAATCCGGAGAGAGCATCCCGGTTCCCCCGTTCACCAGGCATCGCCTGAAGGCGATAGAGGACACCGTATTCTTTGAGGCCTCAACCCCGGAACTGGACGATGTGGTAAGGATAGAAGATGATTACGGACGGACTAGTATATAAATGGAGGTTCTAGTATGGGAGCATTAGCTTGGATCTTTGGTGCTGTTGGCGGGTTAAGTATGGTAATGGGTATTATTACGGCAGCAGAAGCAGTGCCACCACTCGGTTCGGCATTTACCTGGATGTTCTGGTTCATGCTCGCTGTAGTTTTATTTTTAGCTTGTATTGCTTTTGCTGTTGGGCAAAGTAGATACGAATAGTCGGTCTTATAGGCCGTGTTGGTTGGACAGGTTTAATTTTACACCTGTTTCCAGCCTCCTGTTCCTGGTATGGGCTCTAGTGGCCCTATTTCATGTCCGTCACTCTCGTATAGAAGCTCACCGTTTTCGTCTAGCAATGTTACATAAGTAGTGTGAGTGCCACCATCGTAGCCTTCCATCATAGGCTGGACAATTAGACTTTCTCTTGCCCTTGCAGGTATTACCATATCAACGTTGAACAACCTGCTATTCTCATCAACCCTCATTTCCAATTGAGTAACCAAAATATCAAGGTCACCAAAGTTATATATTTCTATTGCTGCATTCTCTAAGGTATAGGTATTATTTGGCAACTGTTTGTGCCAATGGAGGTTACCACCACTTATCTGTATTGATGGTGCGGATATACTAACACTGTAAGCAAGTTCAGATTCTTCTGGTATCACTTGCTCACTGGATGTTATTTCAGGTGCAGAGCAACCTAATAACAAAACTATCGCAAATAATATTATGAATAAACCTATACCTAGGAAAGACGTGCCTTTCTTTACCACTTGCTTAAGTACCTCTGGACAGGTTGTAAAAAAATTACGTTCTATTTCTGGATACCCCTTTTTGTCTATGATATCTATACTCTTACTTCTATCTTAAGGCACTGAAATTAATTGCCCATAAAATTGGCGTTTAAATTTCGTTAAAATCAAGGAAGAGAGGA
>CAZNEL010000081.1:0-4784 GCA_964572285.1 uncultured Dehalococcoidales bacterium
CATAATTCAAAAACTGTATAGTATGTCCTGGACAACGCACAAGACTTTATTGACTTTTGGTGCTGAGCTATGTTATAAAGGAAATAAGCTCAGAGAAATTGCTTATAGGGAGGCGTAGGAAGACAAAGCGCTCTCCGGTTGCAGAATTTGTCCCCCTATAAGGAAGAATAAAGGGAGGTTTCTAAATGAAAAGTAATAAATTCTTCCGTATCTTGGCTATAGTCATTACCCTGTCTCTGTTGATGATGGCATTGCCTGCCACAACAGCTATGGCAGCATATGACTATGACATTGAACTTGACCCAGAAGATGGCGAAATCGGCGACTCCTTTGATGTGATTGGCAATGATTTCCCACCAAGTGAGGATATAGGCGAGCTTACTGAAAGCATTGAAGAAGTTGATATTTATTTCTCCAGTGAGGAAGCCGATACTGGTGATGACATCGATGATGAGATTACTATTTACGAGCAGTTGAAATCCGGCGTGGAAATTGATGAAGATGGCGATTTCGACAAGAGCGTAAAGGTACCCGATGAGCTCACTGATGGCGACGATGATGAAGTTGTTGTTCGCGGCACCTATTTTGTCTATGTTACCATGGGCGGCTCCGATGACATAAAAGCTGTCGCCGAATTCACCGTTATTGCCGCCGGTATTGAGCTAGATACTGAGGAGGCTCTGGTCGGCGCTGAGATTGAAATTACTGGTTTTGACTTTGCCGACAACGAAGAGATTACCGTAGAGTATGATGGTGATGAGATTTCTATAGAAGGTGGCGACGATGAAACCAATAGAAATGGTGCCTTTGAAGCCATCATTCTTGTCCCGGAAAGTGCTGCCGGTGAGCACACCATCAAGGTTATTGATGAATCTGATAACGAAGCTGAGGCAGTGCTTACCGTAGAGTCAGCAATAACCATCAATCCTACATCAGGAACAGCGGGGGAACGGGTTACCGTTCGAGGCACTGGCTTTGCCGATGGGGAAGACGTGACCATCAACTTTGACGGCGATGAGATAGCCACCGGTGACACTGATTTAGATGGCAGTTTTACTATTCCCTTTGATGTACCCGCTGTAGGATCCGGAACTTATGATGTTGAGGCCGAAGATGATGATAATAACTCGGCTAAGGCTGAGTTCACCATAGCTACTAACATCAGCGTTGGGCCGGTTACCAGCCAGACCTCACCCGGTTATGTCGGTATGGATATTACTATCAGTGGTATAGGCTTCAAACCTGATACTACAATAACCATTACTTATGCCAGTACACCGGTTGTGTTTACTACCACCAGCGAAGATGACGGCTCTTTTTCCTACACCTTCAAAGCGCCCAAGAGTGAGTCAGGAGAGCATACCATAACTGCCACTGATGGCGTCAACTCTATGGAAGTCGAGTTTTACATGGAGGCAGATGCACCAGCAACACCAGCACCACTACTACCCTTAATGGATACCAAGCCGGAACAACCAATACTCTTTGATTGGCAGGATGTTACCGACCCCAGTGGTGTAACCTATATTCTACAGATTGCCAAAGACGAGAGTTTCACTACCCTACTACTGCAAGAGGAACTTACCGAGTCTGAATACACCTTGTCTGAAGAAATGGAACTAGAGTCAACCAAAAAAGATGCCCCCTACTGGTGGCGGGTGAGGACTGTAGATGACGCCGGCAATGCGAGCGGGTGGACAGGCGCCGGGTCATTTCATGTCGGTTTCGCTTTTTCCCTACCCAACTGGGCTAAATACCTTCTCTGGACGTTGGGAGGTCTGGCACTCTTCTTCGTTGGCTTCTTTGTAGGTAGAAGAACGGGCTATTCATATTAAGTGATATCTTATCCCCTTTCCTTAGATAGGAAGTAGGTTCTGTAAAAAGAGGGGCTTCGGGCCCCTCTTTTCTTTAGGGCTTAGCTTAGCCAGTGTGACTAAGGGTTTCCCCTGGCCCCACGGGGTGAGTACTGATTTCCGGCTTCAACCAGTAGCGCCAGGCTCATCATGAAATCATCATGTCCCTCAACAGGATTAACGTAGAAATTCATTGTCTGGCTGGGGCGGTAGTGACTCCTGGCCTTCTCCATCTCAAACCAGAACTCCCGATACTCGGGAGAGCCATCCCCGGCATACATCTTCAATCGACCTGAATTAATAGCGGCCAGCAGATTAAAACCTAACTCTGACTTCGACCGAGCAGTAAAGGTAAAAGGTATAACCCTAGAACCAAGAGACTGCCTGAGAAACGAACTAACCGGTTGACCAATGCCAGTAGCATCAACCACCACCCGGCGGCAATGCCATACCTTTTTTATGATATCAATTAGCTGAGAGTATAGCTCTGTATGATTTCTACCTGTCCACCAGTAATGCTCAACCACCTCTACCATAGGTTGTTTGACCACATCACCGCAGAAGCTAACCTCACCAATAGTGACGACAGTAGAATCCTGGCGCGGTTTCAGTGCTCGTAATGCTACCCCCTCCTCAGTCTCGGCCTCGCCGGCAAGGTCAATACCGGCGATATAGGTTTTATTCGGCTCTGGCTGATGGCGCCGCTGGTGCTCCCCCCGCAACTGAGCCCGATGCTGCGGGCTTAAATAGCCGCCACCGCCATGTATCGGCAGCAACCGATACTGGGTAAGAAACAAGGGGTGATTCTCGCCCAGACGTGATCTCTCCGCCTCAACATAGGCCAGATAATCAGTGTTATGCTTAGCTATTTCCTCCCAGCAATATCTAAAGTGACGCTTAATACCATCTCTCCTCTCCAGTTCAAGATTCGTTTGTTTTACTTCCTCAAGAAGGGTGGCATCATCCCAAGCAGTGCCATAGTGAACTGTCGTAACGTTGGTAGTAGCACCCATCGGTTTGAACTCTTTGGTATACTTCTCCTTGGATACGTCCTGCGCCTCATCTATTTCCAGCAGCAGGTGGGCTGTATTACCGACCACATTCGCCGATTCATCTGCTGATAGAAAAACAGCCCGGGCGTTTCCCAACCGGATGATATAGCCCAACTCGGTTACCCAGATACCGCTAAAACCAACGTCATTCAAGCGGTCCTTCAGCCTCATCATGGATATGACCGCCTGTGGCTTGAAAGTAGGCGAGCACTTGATCATATTCTGCGGTTCGTTTATATAAAGGGTTAAAAGTAGGAGTTCAAGCTGGGCCGAAAGCTCATTCTTCCCCCCCTGGCGTGCTATCTCCACCGAGAAGGTAATCCCCCGCCGGTGGAAGACGCTGTCCAGCACCGCCATAGCTACTTCACGCTGATATGGTCTCAACTTATTTACTGATGGTAGTTCCAATGCCAATACCCAGCGGGAGGGCGATATCTTTCAAAACATTACCTATCGCTTCCTTCAGCCCCTTCTTATCTTTCTTGCTAATGTTATACTTGACCTTAACCAGACGGGCTAGGGTATTGGTCGCCTGCATGATAAGGCTAACATTATCCGGGTCGTGAGCCAGTACAGACTTTATTTTAACTCTCAGCAGGGCAATCTCATTATCAATACCCTCAACGCCGGTAGCCAGTTCCAAGTCAATTTGTTCCGCTTCATCGAGGACTTTGGAGTAGAAGCCGTGTTTTCTGGCGTTCTGATTGCCCTTTGGAGCGCCCCTCTTTTTTACTACTTTGTCTTCCATTTAATTGCAATACCCCCAATATTAGGCAATGGGCAGCTAGGTCCCACCTCTGGGTTTCTATGGCAAACCTTAGCAGTCTCACTAATCCCCCCTTTCTTCATTATAATAGCACATATGTTCTATATTATCTAGGGGATTTTGTCCTCTTTATGCGCTTTTTCAAGGATCAAGCCCAACTTAGATTGATATTCTGCCCGCATCGTTATAGAATAGATTAGAATATGAATGTTGCCAAACAGCTTTACCAGCTACAAAAGGTTGACCTGGAGCTTGAGTCCAACGAGCGGGCTCTGAAGCAGAAAACCAGCCAGCTAGGCGAAAGCCCAGAGGTGGTTAAGGTCCAGGCTGAACTCTCATCACAACGCCAGCACCTTGAGGAGCTTAACCACCAGCAGCGTTCTGCCGAATGGGAGATAGATGACTTCACCAGTAAGATTAACACTCTGGACCAGAAATTATATGAAGGCAAGATAAAAAATCCTAAAGAGCTGGGTAACCTGCAACACGAGATTGAGACACTGAAATCCAGACGCAATCAGTCAGAAGATAAGACACTGGAGCTAATGAATCAGGTTGAGCTGGCCGAAAGTCATATCGCTACCGTGAGTAACAACCTTAAAAGTCTGGGAGCAGAATGGCATAGCCAGCAACAGCACCTCAGCACGAATATTGAACAGCTCAAAACCATAATTTCCGACCTTAGGCAAAAACGCCAGCTAATCCTAGCTGAAATCGACTTTCAGACAGCCGACCTATACCAGGAGCTTAAAGGGCAAAAGGGAACCGCTGTAGCCAAGGTAGCCCAGGGGATGTGCCGTGGCTGCCAGATATCATTACCCACCAGTGAGTTGCAGCAGGCAAGAAGTGGCAGCCTGGTGCGATGCAGCAGCTGTGGGCGTATCCTGTTCCTCGCCTAGTTGTCTGTTGACTTACCATGCTATCTATACTACAGTATAAATAGGTCAAGTAAACCGGGTGGCCGCCTGCTTTAGAGCAGGAGGAAAGTCCGAGCTCCACCGGGCAGGATGCTGGGTAACACCCAGGAGGGGCGACCCTACGGAAAGTGCCACAGAAACATACCGCCCCGCTTAAGCGGGGTAAGGGTGAAATGGTGAGGTAAGAGCTCACCAG
>CAZNEL010000082.1:0-4704 GCA_964572285.1 uncultured Dehalococcoidales bacterium
TAGGCAATATCGGCATTCACATCTGTTACGATTGCAACTTCCCTGAGAGCGCCCGAGTTTTGACGTTACTAGGGGCTGATATCCTGACTCTTCCTACCAATTGGCCAGAAGGCCGGGGAAAGGTTGCCCAGTACGTGATTAACACCCGGGCCTATGAGAACAAGGTGCATCTTGTGGCCGTGAATCGCGTTGGCAGGGAGCGTGGCGTCGGATTCATAGGTAGCAGTAAGATAATCGATGCCTGGGGGGATACGCTTGCCGAGGCCGGCAGCGACAATGAAGAAATCATTTATGCTGAGGTCGCCCTGGTGGAGGCAAGACAAAAGCGCATCGTCTTCAAGGCCGGTGAGTTCGAACTGGACTTTATAGGTGACCGGAGACCGGAATTATACGGCAAGGTCACCGAAGTCAGAGGAACTGAACCCAGGAGCTAAATGGACACCGGAGGCAAGATACATACCCAGATATGATACCAATCTATATGACCTCAGTACAGGCAAATCTGTTAATTCCTTGACGGCTGGTGGTGTTGAAAGAAAATGAGAACAGGGGGGAGCTATATCTGCTTCCCCTTATTAGTTTTTAGTTGACATCGTTAAGCGTAAGGATATAATGTATTCAGAAAGGAGGCAAGCGGCCTCCGCCTTTTAGCGTGCTTGAATGGGGTTCAGGCCAACGGAAACTCTAGCAGGTTCTTATTAGCGGTGTAGCAATTATAGCAGCTTGGCTTTATAAGAGAAGACTTGTTTGGCTTTCCGCAGATGTGGCAGTATTTTTCTTCAAGTTCTTCGTTTTTGGATTTTTTCCATGAACCATAACACTTGGAGCAGTAAGGTACCATCGGGTTAAGCTTCAATTTTTCTCCGCACCGAATGCAGAAGCCAGAAGAACCCGAAACCATTTTTGTGGTCTTCTTAGTTGGTTCATCATTACTTTTTGGTATTCTAGCTACTGAAACTTTAATCTCCTCACTTATCCTTACAAGCCTCATCGCCTCTGCATAAACGTCAGTATACAATGGCTCGTCTTCAGTCTTATCAATGTATATTCCCATTTCATTGTTGTTGATTTGGGAATATTCATAGAGGTTCATAGACGTTATGATAGCTTCGTGTTCATTGAGGTAGCACTTAGCATGAAGATTATTACAGAAACTTGTCCGTATGCTTCGTAGCGATTTTAACCAATTATTTTCAGCGGGTTGAAGTTCACTCTTTCCATATATAATCCTAACATCTATTTTTAGTCGGTCTTTGTCTTCGAGAGATTGTTTCAGACGTTCGTTCAACTGCAAGAAAGGACTAATCAAAATAAGTATCTGGTTAGCGTTATTAATAAGCTGCTGCAGATGGTAAGAAACGCCGGTAGTGTCCAAGAACTTAGCCATTATACGAATCTCCTTTTATGATATGAAATAGGAATTATGGTTATTCTAGTTAATCACATTATACACTATTAAACAAAAATCCGAATGGCCAAATTTACGGGAGTAATACTGAAAAAGTAAAGATTGACGTTATGAGAGTATATTGGATAAAATATATTTCAGAAAGGAGGCAGGCGGCCTCCAGCTTTTATCGGGGCTGAATGGGGTTCAGGCGGTCGGGGGTAAAACTCCGCCCCCTTTTTTTATTTACCATGCGACGGGGAGAAGTTATTTCCTACCTTTCTGATTACCTTTATTGCTTTTCTTCCTCAGGTAAGTCATCAAGGGCATGCCTTAACCCTTTGATAAAATTACCCACTGATAGCAAGCTATCGTCAGCTTCCATATACTGAACTATTCGGCTACCCACAATCACCCCGTCAGCTATCCGGGCCACCCGACTTGCCTGCTCTGGAGTAGATATCCCGAACCCAACACAAAGTGGCTGGGTGGCTACCTTCTTCACCCTGCTAACAAATGCCTCTAAATCCGTGGGTAATCTGTCCCTAGCCCCCGTAACACCAGTCACTGAAACCAGGTATATGAATCCTCGGGACCTCTGAGTGACCAGTCTTATGCGTGTTTCAGTACTGGTCGGAGCCAGTAGATAAATGAGGTCAAGGTCCTGCCCTCGGGTGATACCTTCAAGCTCTGAGCCTTCCTCTGGGGGTAAATCGGGGATGATTAGGCCATCAATACCAGCCCTGTTACAGGCAGCGCCGAACTCTTCAAGACCATAACTGAACACTGGATTGAAATAGGTCATAAACACCAGTGGTATATTGACCTTACTACTCAGTTGCCTCGCTACCTCAAGGCAGAGCTTTGGGGTAACTCCGTTTCTCAAGGCATAAAAGCTCGCCTTTTGTATGGTAGCACCATCGGCCAGGGGGTCGGAGAAGGGTATCCCGAGCTCCACTATATCGCAACCGCTTTGAGCAAGAATGGGGACCACCTTCAAGGTAGCCTCAATACTAGGGTAACCTACAGTAACATAGGGTATGAGAGCTTTGTGAGCTGGTTCTCCGAAAATAGAAGTTATACGGCTCAAGGCTTTACCCCCAGTGCTTCAACTACGATACCCATGTCTTTATCACCGCGACCGCTCAGGTTAATTATGATAATTTGCTCCCCATTTAACGGGCCTGCCAATCTAGCAGCGTAGAATATGGCATGAGCTGGCTCCAGGGCTGGGATAATGCCCTCGGCACGGCACAGCAGCTGAAAACCCTCAAGCGCTTCTTTATCGTCTACTGCTACATAGGTAGCCCGCCCGGTGTCCTTAAGATAGCTGTGCTCAGGGCCGACCCCCGGGTAGTCCAGCCCGGCAGAGATGCTGTGTGTCTCTCGAATCTGCCCCTCACTGTCTTGGAGAACATAAGATTTTGCCCCATGGAGTACTCCTACTCCTCCAGCCATCAATGGAGCGGCGTGCTTCCCAGTCTCAAGTCCTCTCCCGGCTGCCTCTACCCCTATAAGCTTAACAGCTTTATCATCCAGAAAAGGATAGAAGATGCCAATGGCATTACTGCCACCGCCGACGCAGGCGATGATATAGTCAGGGAGACGCCCAACTTTAGTTAGTATCTGCTGTCTCGTTTCCCTGCCGATTACCGCCTGGAAGTCACGCACCATTGGCGGATAGGGATAAGGACCGACTACTGAACCAAGAAGGTAGTGGGTATCTCTGACATTGGTCACCCAGTCTCTTATCGCTTCATTGATGGCGTCCTTTAGTGTTCGACTGCCTCCGGAGACTGCTCTTACCTCAGCGCCCATTAGCTTCATACGGAAGACGTTGAGCGACTGGCGACGCATGTCCTCCTCGCCCATGTAGATAATGCACTGAAGTCCAAGCTTGGCACACACGGCAGCAGTAGCTACTCCATGCTGCCCGGCTCCAGTCTCGGCGATGATTCTTCGTTTTCCCATCCGCCGGGCAAGGAGCCCCTGCCCCAGAGCATTGTTAATCTTATGGGCTCCGGTGTGAGCCAGGTCTTCTCTTTTTAGGAAAATCCGGGCGCCACCGCAGTGCTCACTCAGCTTTTCGGCTAGGTAGAGTGGTGTCGGTCTTCCTGAATAATCACGAGACAGTGACTCAAGCTCAGCCCAGAAAGCAGCGTCGGCCTTCGCCTCCTTATAAGCTGCTGCCAGCTCATCTAGCGCCGGCACCAGCGTTTCAGGTACAAATCGCCCTCCATAGCTTCCGAAGTATCCTCTTTCATCAGGCAGCAATAATGACCTCCTTCTGCCTACCTCTCGGCTTTTCTTACCGCCTCGATAAAGGCCCTAATTTTTGAAATGTCTTTTTGACCATTGTTCTCTACGCCAGTAGAAACATCAACCCCCCAGGGCTTGGTCTTCATGACCAGTTGACCAACATTCACCGGAGTAAGTCCACCGGCAATAATCACCGGGAATCTGGCCGATACCTCCTCAGCTAATTGCCAGTCAAAAACCTCACCCGTTCCACCATAAGTACCACTGACCTGTGAATCAAGAAGGCAGACGAGCTCCTTTTGTATAGGTAACTGGTAGCCTGCCTCTATCTCAGTCAGGATTTCCTCAGCTTTTCTATTGGCTGATACGTGAACAGCCTTGATAATTGGTCGCTTAATCTCCTGGCAATATTGCCAGCTTTCATCGCCGCTGAGCTGCACCCGGTCCAACCGGCAGTAGTCGGCAATGTGGTTAACCTCTTGAGCCGCTAAATTAACAAAAACACCAACCACAGCCGGGCTGGGCCTCTGATTATGAACCGCTTCCACTATCTGTAATGCTTTTTCAGGAGAGACCTGACGCTGACTGGGGGCAAAAACCAGTCCTATAAAATCGACGCCAGCCCTGCCGGCCACTAAAGCATGCTCTATCTCAGATAGCCCGCAAATCTTGACCCTGGTCACAATAGCTCCTTCATCTTAGCTGCGATATTGGACGCAGATATTAGAACCTCACCAATGAGAACTGCGTCAACCCCCCACCTTTTCAGCTTTTCCATATCGCTGCAATCCTTTATACCACTTTCGCTGACCACAATTCTATCCTGGGGGATAAGCGGTCGTAGCCGTTTGGTGGTAGTCAGGTCCACAGTAAAGGTGTTGAGGTCCCGGTTATTGATGCCGATGACCCGGGCTCCACTGTTTAGAGCAATCTCAAGCTCAGCTTCATCGTGTACCTCTACCAGACAGCTCATATTCAACTCGTGGCTCAGTCGCAGAAGCTCCTGTAGCTTTCCGGGTCTCAAGATAGCTACAATGAGTAGCAAGCTATCAGCGCCA
>CAZNEL010000083.1:0-4324 GCA_964572285.1 uncultured Dehalococcoidales bacterium
TAACTGGGGTGTCGAGCATGAGTATACGGTTATTCTGCAATATATGTTCCAGTCATATATTACGACCAACCCAGAGGCCAAAAAACAACTAGAAGACCAAGCTATTAACGAGATGCAGCACCTGGGCTGGCTCGCCGAAAAGATAATCGATATCAGTGGTAATCCGAAAATTGAACACAACGAGGTTAACCAATCAACCAACACTGCCGATATGCTCCGAGCCAATATCAGAATTGAGCAGGAGGTAGCAGCGGCATATGACCGCTCTGCTAAGGAAATTGACGACCCCAAACTGAAAGCACTTCTAATACGCTTAAGAGACCACGAGGTATACCATGCCGAGGTGTTTAGTGATTTGCTAAAGGAAGAAGAGCAGCAATGAGTAAGAATTCAGCAGGCAAGGAGGTGAATTATGCGTTTTCAGGATGAGGTGCCCCCAATTTTAGGTCCAAGTAGCCGGCTCCAACCGCAAGCGCTGCTTTAGTTTAAGTGGTTCCTGCAGTCATGAAAGCACAATTATACACAACAGCAGCACTTTCGAAAGCTTTAGCTGTAGCTTTAGCATCAGCCATTAAATCTCAGGCTTGATACTTGAGTCTTCTATCTCTGCCGAGTTTCTTTATTCTTTCTTCAATTACTGCCTTGTCTAAATCTATACAGTAATATCAGGCTGTTCTAATAGATAGATAGCACTAGGCTAAGCCATAGCTCCAGCCCCACTTGGCACTACGATTTTCATTCTAGAACTCCTTTATTTTTAAATTCTCTTGAACACCTTCTGATTTACTTTGTTAGCTCTTCTTTCACCATGACTTGGACGTGCATCTCTCGTTTAGCCAGTTCCGCGAAGAAGTACTCTGGGTCTATTACCTGTTCCGGTGCCCACACTCCCGGCTCTTTAATCATTCCTTCAACCTGCATCTGCGCAGCGATAGAAGGCGGAACTTGTGTAGCACAATGGGCACCCCAGCGGCTATGAACTCCGGAAATACAATCAAGGACATATTCGATCTTCTTGCCATTCCTCTCTCCAATCACCTGAGCATGCCTGGCCCTGATTATATTGGGTTTAAGCTCTACTCCTTCAAGTTTATCTTTAACCTGCTTATCTACCACGGCTGCCAGAACATCAAGCGGGACTACCTCCATATCCTGTATCTTAATCAGTTCCTTGCTGCCAAGACCGAGAGAAGCTAAGAATTTAGCTCCCTCAACAAATTTAGCTGGTAGCCCTAGCTTCCAGGTAACTTCCCTAACTCCCTTGTCTTTGAACGAAGCTGGGATTGTGGCTGGCTCGGAATGCAAGGTATGGAAGCAGATACACCTACCTATAGGCTCTGGATAAGACGTTTCTTCGATTCCAGAAAGAGCCGGAAGGGTCTTGAATTCGCCGTCGATGAATTCTACCGCGTCATCCGTAAACTCTTCCATGATTGTCCTGATAGAATAGCCTGGTTTAAAGACATCGATACCTTTCGTGTCTGTCAGGTCAACGCCAGCGGATGAAACTCGCACTATATCAACTTTATCCAATCGGTCGTAAGCGTAACGAGCCAGGATGTTAGTTACCCCCGGCGCACTACCAATACCCAGCAAAGCGGTTAGCCCGGCTTTTTTGAAATCATCAAAGAATTCGAGTTGCTTTAGACTAGTATGAAACATGCCTCCTAAATCATTGTAGTGGCACCCTGCCTTAAGACAAGCTTGCATGATGCTTAAATTGACATAGTATATGGCTGAGTTAATGACAGCATCATAGCCTTCAATTAAACTTGCTGTTTTATCAATATCGTAGGCATCTACAAAGGCTCCCTTGATTCGAGAATCTCTGAAGGAAGCTGCCAGTTCTTCGGCCTTCTTTCCTTGATAATCAGCAACAAGGATTTCTCTCACGTCAGGATTCTCACTCAAATCTCGAACTATTATGGGCCCCATCAGTCCCGCACCACCGATGACTGCAATTTTCATTGTTACTTTTCCCTCCTTAATTAGTATTGAGGCCATTCAACTTTGCCTCAGGTTAAGCTCCAGATTCAGTATTTTATTCTCTAAAGTTATCACCTCCAATCCTTGGAGCCGCTGGCTTCATTTTTCAGCCCTGAGTGCCAGGTTCTCCCCTAAACGCTAAACAATACCATTCGGCTTAAAGATTCCAAATTCCTACTATCATTTTCCAAATATTAAATTGGGAAGAAATAGAACTATCTGGGGGAATAGCACAACAAGAATCAAGCCAAGTATTTGAAGCCCTACGCATAAAGCCTTCCTACTGATACTCCGGTTAATAAACCGAAGATAATCATTTTTATGCTAGGCGGGATGAGAAAGCCTAATGCTCCCCTCGCCTGTGTTCTCTTGGCCCACCACCCATAGAATAAATCCATCTTTACATGAGCACAGTAAAGGAGGGCATATGCCCCTATTAGCATGCTATATGAGCTACACAGCATCTGCGCCGTCTCGTGAGCCCACACAGTAGGAGAACTGAATCCGTACCTGACGATTACCTCGTATATTAGAACTCCTATCATGCCTAAGATGAAACAACCTACCACTCTACCTGACCACTCACTTAACTTTTCGATGCAGCATACATATAGGAAAAGCTAACTTACGCAATAAATCACCCCACCGGGTTACAGAGGCCATTTTAACCGTGATGTGCAATCCAGCGTTTAAGCAGCCTCTGCATTAACTACATGCTCATAAGCGCGCGAACTTGGAATCGTTATTCTATAATACCATACTCTCTCTTCATCTGTAAGAGTAATTCGACAGCCTTGGCACACTCCGGGCCTTCGGCTGCTACCTCTTCCCAGTATTGTGCTGCGGCTTCAGTTATCTCTGCTACAGCTATAGTATGAAAGCCAGTCGCAGAACGGATTACACTGCCTGCGCCTTAACATTTATGAGTTTACACATCACGGGTATTGATGATAAGATTAAGAATCCTCATTCGGATCTCGTTTATACAGTTTTTTGTGCCCAACAGCATAAGGCAAATCTCACCGAAATGGAGCAAGCAGCTCTGTTATGGATTTGAATCAGAAGCGTTCGAAAGTGTTTTATGGCTGGTATATTGTTGGCGCCTGCTTGCTCATCTCAGTCTATACCGCCGGTGTCGTTTTCTTCGGATTTACCGCTGTTTTCGAGCCCATAGCAGAGGAGTTCGGCTGGAGTTATGCCCAAATTTCACTTGCCGCTTCACTACGCGGTCTTGAGATTGGTCTTCTGGCTCCTCTTATGGGACTCCTTGTTGACCGTTGGGGACCGAGAAGACTGATCTTCGGAGGTAGTATTCTCGTCTGTGCAGGGTTTTTGATATTTAGCCATGTCTCCACTCTTACCATGTTCTACGGAGCCTTTGCTTTGATAGCTATAGGTATGAGTACATGTACCCAAACCGTGCTCATGACAGCGGTTACTAACTGGTTTCGCAGGAAGGCAGGAGTGGCCATAGGCATCGTGGCCAGTGGATTTGGTCTAGGAGGCTTCTTCGTTCCTGTAATAACTAAATTGATTGATGTATTGCAATGGCGAACAACAATGCTTGCTGTCGGTCTCGGTATGCTGGCCATAGTCTTGCCACTGTCATTGTTTATTCGACACAAACCCGAACATTACGGCTATCGACCCGACGGCCAGATGAGCAATATAGTGGAGACGAAGGAGGCTCACATCTCAATAGCAAACCCGGAAGTAAACATCCCAGCCAAACAAGCGTTAAGACAAAGAGCCTTCTGGCATGTGGCAATCTCAGCGATGTGTCAAGTATTCGTAGTGGGTGCTATAGTAACACATGTTATGCCCTATCTCAGTAGTCTTGGCATCACCAGGTCTATCTCTAGTCTGGCAGCCTTAGTTCTACCGGTTGCTAGCATCGGCGGTCGTCTTAGCAGCAGTTGGCTCAGTAATAGATTCGGGAGTAGAAAGATATTCACTACTAGTTTCCTGTCAATTACCGCAGGGCTGCTTTTCTTTGGATACATTACTAATGAGATGATGTGGCTACTTGTGCCTTTCATCATTACTTTTAGCCTTGGGTGGGGATGTATCTCCACGATAAGAATATCCTTGCTAAGAGAGTATTTTGGTAGGAGCAATATTGGCACGATTTTTGGCTTTTCGGCGGGTATGATGATGTTAGGAACCATAACCGGCGCCCCAATCGCCGGGTGGATATTCGACACTTTTGGTAGCTACAAAGCTGCATGGTTGGGTTTTTGCGCCTTTACTATCGTGGGAGCAGTTCTAGCACTCACTATCCCATCTTCCAGCAATAATAATCGACAGTCAGACTAGCTATTAGCTGAGCAGGTCACAA
>CAZNEL010000084.1:0-4150 GCA_964572285.1 uncultured Dehalococcoidales bacterium
CAGCTTACTATAATAATGGTCATCTTTTTGTAAAAACCTTTGATTACAAAAGTGGTGCCTTATACCCTGATTTGGGTTGCTCGGTTGAAAGTTTCACCAATGAGGCTTTCCTTGAACTTGAAACGCTTGCTCCACTCACTTTACTACAACCAGACGGGTCGGTTGAACACATAGAGAACTGGTTTCTTTTCCGTGATATCCCCGAGCTACATACCGATAGCGATATAGAACAGCATATTCTACCTTTAATCAAGTCTTAAGGGAGGTTATTATGTTGCCAACTAGCGAATTTCGCATCCCGTGAAGAGTGGTTATCGCTTGCTTTATGGACTAGTTCCCCGTGCTGTGCTAAATTAGAGTTACTTTTCTAGCAGGACACGAAGCTGATAGACGACGAGGAGGTTATGGGGGTTGACCTGCAAAATTCTCACTATAGTTGGTATACAAATGGGGGCAAGCATATTAAAGAAGTGGTATCCTTTATAGGGGCAGGTCACCATCTCAATCTGCCTATCTATGGGTACTTTCCCTATACTAATTAGAATTACACTACACTAATGCCACTGCCGCCATGAGTTCAATCAATAGAGGAATTAGTGAATCTACATAGCTAAGGTCGGTTGGTAATCAAGTGACAAACGAAGTCACACAAACTAGCGTTTCGTTCAATTAAGGAGCCAACAACCTTCGGTTCGTGACATTGTTATTTTCTTCGATACGGATAATCTTCAAGGTAATTCTTGACCGTTGGTTTAGTTACCCCTAACAGCTTTGCTATTTGCCCCAAGGATAAGCCTTGTTTCTTAAGCTCTTTTGCCTTCTCAATCCGCTGGCTTAAGGGTGGTTTACTGGGCGCTCTAGCTATTCTCTGACTCACATTGGCAAAGATATGGCTTAGCTTCTCACTCCAGAATGTTGGAAGGGAACTCTCCACAAGCCCCATGAAGTTATTGTCTGGAGAATAAACATAACCCCATTTTCTTTTATCTCCGCTAATAGTCGAAAAGGTTTGTCTCGCCTCAGTTGCTATCTTATTGAATTCCCGTCTATCAAACTCGACCTGGAGAATACCCAAGTCTTTTAATATGACTACATTGGCTGAGCTGGCTATATTCTTATCTAATTGCCTAGCTTCCTGGGAGACAAAAACTAAGGTCTGCTCCCGTTGGCGGGATAGATTCACCAGTTGTGACATCGCTTTAGCTTCGGCAGCCATACTGGAGCGAGCATGGTATGGGATATTCGCTTCGTCTACCAAGACAACAGCTTTCGGCGGCACATCTTCTAAGCTGGCAGCCATACCTATCCAATCAGGTAATAACTTCCTAGCTTCCGATGGTAAGGCGACTACATAGGGGGTAGCCATGTAGCGTAAATACTCTAACAACTTGTATCCGAGGGCTGACTTGCCACTGCCCCGCTTACCCAGAATGATGACACTGGAAGGGTGCGGGACCAAGTTCAGCCATTTGCCTGTTTCAATAGTCTGGGGGTCAGGAGATGACTTTATCTGAAGCTCTAACAGGGTAGGCTTTTTAAATACTGTGTCAAAAGCCGCCCTCAAAGATTCCTCAAAGGAACTGTTTATATCTGGACTAGTAGAGCTATTCTGACCGGGCTGGAGAAGATTGTTCCTATGGTAGATTGTATTGTACTCGACTAGACTACCGGGGACGGGATTAACAGGGTTAATGTTATTAGTAATGGGCTGGCTATTAGAGTTAATCTCTTTCAATATCTCATAACCAATCCACAAACCAAGACCCCACTTTAGTAGTTTTCGACCATCCATTTTCGCCTCCTTATGCATTTAATTTTGATTATTAAAAACCGTTAAACTTAAATACGAAATTTAACGGTCAGGCGTTAAACCGCGTTAAATTTAACACCTGTGTTAAACACCCGCTTAACAGTTTGCTTATTGCCTTTCTAAACATTGTCCTGGTAACCATTAGCCCCAACGCACATCCGGAAGGGTAAAAATTGGGTATATTATGACCATGCCATGTTGGCTGCATTGCTAGACCACCACGTGGAAAGGTATTTGTGGTGTAACTTTTTTATCGGTATAATACGCACGTCTGGACATACATTCCCATATTTGTGCAGCGGTAAAATATAGTTCATAAAAACCCAAGAATTATCTCCTAAACCTAATTCCCAACGCCCGTCTCTGCTCTAATAGAATTGAAATAATTCGGTACGATGGAGATTGACCCTCCCCCGTCTCCACCAGAGAATTAGCGGGTTCTTGATTCAGGCAAGAGCCCGTTTTCTTTTTAGTGAGCGTACCCCGGGCTGTTAGCCAGGACGAAGCACGAAAGCAAAAAAATGCCCAGGCTCATTCCCAAGAGCAGGTCAATACTTGTTCTAACTTTTTATTCATGGTATACTATCTACCAATATTTTTTTCCTAACTCAATTGTACCCTATTTAGCAGAGTTGTATGAGTAAGCCAGTATCCCGAAAAGGAGGTGTAGTTTTGCCGAGATGGAAATTCATTACCAACCACGCTATGGTGCTCTGCCTGATTGCGCAGCAACCGCGAATGACCGGTAGGGATATCTCGTCAGCAATAGGCATCACTGAGAAGACAACACGGAAAATAATAGCTGACCTTGAAGCAGAAAGCTATGTTACCAAGAAAAGAGAGGGTAGACGCCTGAAGTACCGGATCAATCCCGACCTGCCCCTTCGGGTTGAGATGCAACAGGACAAAGGTGTCGGTGACTTTCTGGAAGTACTTGGGTGGAAAAGACGTCGGAAGAGGAAGGTAGCCTCATAGTTCGGTGTCCGGCAGAGCCTTATGGAGACATAAGTGATATTAGCAGAAATAGAATAGAAAGACCTGCTGACTAATACCTTCGCAGCTAAATTACTTGTTACCTTAGTCTAGAAACGAAAAGGCAATAGTTGAAGGCACAAAAAGAGAAACGAACATTAATGAGCTTGGTCGATATTCAAGGAGTAGTGAAACCCAGGGGTAATTTTACGGTTTAAGCAAGCACACTAGCATGAATCTCTTAGCATTTCTCAAACCCAAGCCAACCATCTCCGACCGGGATATGGATTCGGGAGTGCGTTGGTTTGCTTTCGAAGGTATGGCGTCCGCAGGCCTTTTTAGCATCATGACGAGTGGCCTTATCGTCGCGTTTGCATTAGCCCTGGGTGCCAATAACCTGCAGATTGGTATTCTGGCAGCACTCCCATTCATCATGCAGGTTCTCCAGCTGCCGGCGACCTGGTTGGTGGAGAGATTCCGGAGGCGTAAGGTCATCGCGGTAATTGCTTATTCCCTTGCCCAGACGTCGTGGTTCGCAATAGCACTAATCCCATTCTTTATTGAGACTCCAAGCGGAGAAGCTATATTTCTGCTTCTCATTTTGATAGCGAGCCGCGGTCTGTTTGTAGCTGCCACCAGCTGTAGCTTTAATAGTTGGATTCGTGACCTTATACCTCAAAAAAGCCTGGGGCAAATCTTCTCGAAGCGTCTAATATTATCTACGGTAGGCACCGTTGTCTTCAGTTTAGGTGCTGCCTTTTTCATCGACTTCTGGCAGGGTCAGGCAACCGGCCAGGGCAACATCTTGGGATATACTTACGTGATACTATTCGGGGCGCTGTTTCTTGGAGTGGCAAGCGTTGTCTTCATGGCAATGATGCCTGAGCCCTTGATGCAGCCCGTACTGGGAAAACAGCCATCGATACTAAAAAAACTGGCGGCACCGCTTCGCGACCAAAACTTCAGGCGGGTTTTGCTGTTCCTGACCTCCTGGAACTTCGCTGCGAATATGGTACTCCCATTCTTTGCCGTCTACATGCTGCAACGTCTTGGTTTGCCCCTCTCCGGGGTTATTGGCCTCAGTATATTGAGCCAGTTGTTTAGCATAGCCTTTCTGCGCGTCTGGGGCCGTCTTGCTGACATATTCAGTAATAAGGCAATACTTTCGGCGTGTATTTCTCTTTTCCTGCTGGTTCTCTTCGGCTGGATGTTCACCACCATGCCGGAGCCACACCTGCTTACCATACCACTCTTAATAATCCTTCACATTCTCGGCGGAATTGCCGCCGGTGGCAGGGCTCTCACACTAGAAACAATTGGCCTGAAGCTATCGCCGAAGGGTGAAGCGACCTCATACCTCGCGGTTAC
>CAZNEL010000085.1:0-4132 GCA_964572285.1 uncultured Dehalococcoidales bacterium
ACAAGCTAAGGAAGAAAGCCTGAGGAGGCGAGTTTATAACATAGAAGGCTTTTCACCTACAGCGCTGGAACTGGCAAATACGGTTAAGAAATACGTTCCTGAAGCAAGGATAGAATTTCATCCCCACGCTGAGATGGTCAACATTGTGCGGAGTTGGCCTAGAGAACTAGATGGTAGCTGCGCCCAAGAGGACTGGGGCTGGAAATCACAATACATGCTGGACACAGCGGTTAGAGACTTCGTAGACGAGTTTCGAGCAAAGAGATATCTTTACGAGTAGGTAGTGGATATCTTGGTCATTAGCGTGGAAGATATCAGGAAAGTTACTATAGCCGATGGCATGGTGAATTGCTGGCTTTGAGATGACATAATCTCAACCTCGCCAGAGCTTCGCTGATAGTAATGGAGATAGCCTATCAACTTGACCTTGAAGAATACGTTATTAGAGAGCCAATGCTGTTAGTCTTAGGACTAGAAAAGGGAAATAAATGGTCAAGAAAGGTTACACACTTGAGCAGATTATCAACAAGCTACGTGGGACGAACTGCTCAACCGGGAGATATTCACCACGTTAACTGAAGCAAAGATATTGATTGAGGGATGACGAAAGGAGTACAATCAGATTCGACCCCATAGTGCTTTAGGCTACTACCCACCAGCTCCGGTAACTATTTTAATGGAAACCCTAACTTAAAAGATGGACCAATCACTGGGGGCAGGTCACCTTGGTAGAACTAGTGATGTACTATTGAGCTTAAAAAGAAGGAGGGAAAGTATGCAGTTGGCCAATATAAAAAATATCAGTGTCATCGGTGCGGGGACTATGGGGCATGGGATTAGCCTTACCTATGCTTGGGGCGGTTATCAGGTAGTCTTGCACGATATTAGTGAGACGATTCTTGATAATGCTGTAAGCCATATACGGGATGACCTTAAGACTTTAGCTGACGGGGGCTTAATTTCTCCGGATGGCATTGGGGAAATTCTATCTCGCATAACCACGACTACTGACCTGAAAAGAGCGGTTAAAGATGCTGACTTTGTTACGGAAGCGGTGATTGAGAATATAGAGGTGAAGAGAAAAGTTTTTGGTGACCTTGATATCTTCTGTCCGCCACATACTATTCTGGCCAGTAATACCTCCTCTTTAGTTCTGCACGATTTCACCGATCAGATCAGGAGAAAGGATAAAGTAATCATTACACATTGGATTAACCCAGCTCATTTGGTTCCAGTAGTCGAGGTAGTGGGTGGGGAAGAGACCTCTAGCGAGACGATGGAACTGGTCTATTCTTTGCTTCAGAAAATCAGGAAGGTGCCGGTGAAGATCAGGAAAGAAATTCCTGGGTTTATCATCAACCGCATCCAGTTTGCACTACTCCGCGAGGTCTGGGCACTCTGGCAACAGGGCATAGCCAGTCCTGAAGATATTGATACTGTGGTGAAGGGTAGTCTTGGTTTCCGCTGGGCAGCTATTGGCCCATTAGAGGCCTCGGATTTGGGTGGCCTTGATGTATTTTGCATTATCGCTGACCGGTTATTTAAGGTAATTAGCGATGCCCATGAACCACCCCAAGAGCTTAAGGAAATGGTCAAGACGGGTAAGCTTGGATTAAAGAGTGGCCAGGGCTTCTTTAGTTATCGGGCAAGTTATGCTGATAAGGGTCAGGATATAAGGGTTAAGGAGCGCGATAAGAAACATATGCAACTCCTTAAACTATGGTACTCATAAAAGGCAATTTTGAGGAGGGACATTGATGAATACGAGGCCCTTGTTATTTACTCGTCTAGACCCCTAGAAACACAGCAAGTCGGTAGCGTCGTCAGTAAGTGCTATGTCAATGAAGCCGGGCAGGTCAGTGGCAATTGAGGCTAGAGAGATCCTAAATCTTAAGGGGCTGGATAAAGTAGACTTTTAAAGAGCAAAACTGATATAAAGAGTAAGCTTGAGTAAGTTGACTAAGGGAGAGAGTGTCACGAAGATGCCTATTTGGGAGCCATCAGAGGAACGGAAAAAGAAGACTAATATGACCATATTCATGGACTTTGTTAATAAACATTGTGGACAGAAAATTAGTTCCTACGATGGACTGCATGAGTGGTCTATAAATAATCTTTCAGATTTCTGGGCATCCATGTGGGAGTTCGGTGAAGTTAAGGCTTCAAAGCCCTATGATGCTATTATGAGCACTGGAGAACGAATGATGGACACCAAGTGGTTTCCGGGTGCCTACCTTAATTTTGCCGAGAATCTGCTTCGGTACCGCGATAATCAAACTGCTCTCATATTCAAGGGTGAAAGTCAAGAGGCAGTCAGGGTGACCTATGCTGAGCTTTATCACCAAGTGGCACGCTTGGCCAAATCCTTGCGGGAGTTGGGTGTTAAGGTGGGTGACCGGGTGGTTGGATTCATGCCTAACATGATAGAGACGGTCTCCGCCATGCTGGCCACTACTAGTATTGGCGCCACTTGGTCCGCCTGTTCCCCAGACTTTGGCATCAAAGGAGCCTTGGATCGCTTTGGGCAGATAAAACCGAAGGTTCTCTTCACCGCCAATGGTTATTTTTACAACGGTAAGGTCCTTGACTCTTTGGAACGTGTTGCCGACATCTTGAAAGACCTCTCCTCCATTGAGAAAGTAGTGGTTGTCCCTTATACAGAAAAAAAACCAGATATAAGCCATGTTCCCAACTCGATTGGTTATGAGGATTTCTTGTCCAAGGAAACCGGGCTTGAAATCCCATTTGAGCAAGTCCCGGCTGACTATCCTTTATACATCATGTATTCCTCAGGGACCACCGGTTTGCCCAAATGTATGGTTCAAGGGACTGCAGGCATTCTCATCAGCCATCTAAAGGAATTGAAGCTTCATACCGATGTTAAGCGAGAAGATACCATCTTTTACTTTACCACCTGTGGTTGGATGATGTGGAACTGGTTGGTCAGCTCTTTAGCCTTGGGGGCAACAGTTCTTCTTTTTGATGGCTCACCATTTTATCCTGACCCGGGTGCGCTCTTTAAGCTGGCTCAGGATGAGAAGATTACTATTTTCGGCACTAGCGCAGGGTATCTTGCTGAACTTGAGAAGACTAGTGTAAAGCCAATAAAAGAATACGGCCTAAGTAGCTTGAAAACGGTTCTCTCTACCGGCTCTCCCCTTCCTGTGACTAGTTTTGAATTTGTCTATCGCGATATTAAGAAAGACGTGCTTCTAGCCTCTATTTCGGGAGGTACTGACATCAATGGTTGCTTTTTCCTAGGTAATCCCATTGGACCTGTCTATGCCGGAGAGCTTCAGTGCCAGGGCTTGAGTATGAACATACAAGCCTTCGACCCAAAGGGAAAGCCAGTGTTCAATCAAAAGGGCGAGCTAGTTTGCACAAACCCTTACCCTGCCATGCCCCTATATTTTTGGAATGATGAAAATAATCAGAAATATCACGACGCCTATTTTAATGTCTACCCAAATGTCTGGCGTCACGGAGACTATATTGAAATTACCGAAACTGGGGGAGCAATTATTTACGGACGCTCTGATGCAACGCTTAACCCCGCGGGAGTAAGGATAGGTACAGTTGAGATTTATCAGGTAGTAGAGAGTCTGAGTGAAATAAAAGATAGCATTGTAGTAGGGCAGAATTGGAATAACGATGTGCGGGTTATCCTGTTTGTGAAGTTAGCAGACGGTGTGGAACTGACGGAAGACCTTATTAAAAAGGTAAGAACTACCATCAGGCAGAATCTTACACCACGTCATGTACCGGCCAAGGTAATAGCCGTTGGCGATATCCCTTATACTATAAACGGGAAAAAGGTTGAATTGGCAGTCAGAAACATAATTCACGATGAGCCGGTTCTTAATATAGATGTACTGGCCAACCCAGAATCGCTGGCTTTCTTTAAAGACATTAAAGAACTTCAATCATGACACGCAACCCGGCTTGAAGATTTGTGTGTGGCATTCAGAATTTGCTAACAGCCTCTTTTATAATATCTACTACTTCTCTAAGTGGTGTTATTACTTGCATCTCAGGCTTTTCCCTACTCTTTGCTTCTTGGCTGTCTAAATACTATCATAAATTCACTTTATTGGGCAAAACCTTCTAGTAAACCACGACTATTTGTCGTCAT
>CAZNEL010000086.1:0-3906 GCA_964572285.1 uncultured Dehalococcoidales bacterium
ACCTGTGACACCCTGATTAAAAGTCAGGTGCTCTACCAACTGAGCTAACGGCCCTTATTACTTGAAAAGTAACTACTCTTAATTTTATTTCTACGGAAAGTATACTCTATCAGTACCTTAGTGGTCAATAATTTAATCAGGGTTTGATAAGGATATGGGGCGTTAGGATAGAGTTGAGGTGATTACAATAAGGTCCTTAAAAATTTGCTTGACACTAAGCTAGACGAAGCGTTATGCTATTTGCTGGTATTCGTACTGCCGTAATTCACAAATTATCAGTTGTCAGTGTAAATCTGACTACTGGGTCAGTGAGGACAGATGAGCCAATTCATTGATAAGCTAAAGAGGGTTTCACAGGTTGTGCCTCAGCCGATGGGATTTAGGACTGCCCAGTCAGCTTCGGAAAAGCCAGGAATATTGCTCATTGCCAGCTTGGCCCAAACTGATATTGACAGTTTGGCGGACCGACTAGCTGGTGCTGATGCTGGGTTATTACATGTTGCTAAGTTAAGCTCAGGAACCAAAGCCCTGGGGAAAGTTTTACAAGCTGTACCTGACATCGCTTGGGGTGGATGGTTAGCAGGTATCACCGAGGAGCAAATAGAGCCGATGACGAAGGCGAGTTTTGATTTTGTTGTTTTTCCACCAGCTAGTACATCACTGGCAATACTTGATGACAATAAGACAGGCAAAGTATTACAGGTGGAGACGTCGATCAGTGTAAGTTTGCTACCTGCGTTTAATGAACTACCTGTGGATGCTGTCCTGGTAGTCGGCGAATATGAGGAGAAGCGTTTTCTTACCTGGCAGCACCTTATGTTCTTTCAGCGATGTGCCGATTTGTTGACCAAGCCGCTGTTAGTCTCTGTTCCTTCAAATATCTCAACTAATGAGCTTAAGGTTCTATGGGAAGCCGGGGTAAGCGGTGTGGTGGTTGGCATAGAAAGTGAGCAGCCACCCGGGAGATTGGAAGAATTGCGTCGGGTGGTTGATAAGCTAGACTTCACAGCACCACGCAAGACGAGGAAGGCAGAGCCACTGCTGCCTTATACTAGCGGAAAAACCTATATCGTTGATGTAGATGAAGGTGAGGAAGAAGATGGAGAGGAAGAAGAGTAACGCTACACAGGACTCGAAGAAAGGTTATCCCGCTCCAATCAGTCTGAAACAAGAAAATACTTGTTACTGATTTCCAGTCTGGACCTCATTCCCTACCGAGTGCTAGGGGGAAATTTCTTTGCCTCAGGTTGCCTTAGCATGTGCTGCTAGTTGCCACGACTTTCCCTCTGTGGTAATGGATGGGGCAATTACCATCGCAACCTGGTGCATTTCCTGGATAGTCGAGGTGCCGCAGACACCCATTGCAGTGTGGAGAGCTCCAACGAGGTTTTGACTACCATCGGTAACTGAAGACGGTCCGAAGAGAATCTGCTCTAATGTGCCGGTGGTGCCAACCTTTATTCGAGTTCCTCTGGGCAATGCTGGATGTGGGTGGGACATGCCCCAGTGATAACCCAACCCCGCTGCCTCTTTAGCTTGGGCAAAAATAGAACCCAGCATTACCGCATCAGCCCCGGCAGCAAAGGCTTTACACAGGTCTCCACCCTTGCGAAAACCACCATCGGTAATGATCGGTACATATGTGCCAGACTCACGTAGATACTCATCCCTCGCTGCAGCACAGTCCATAGTAGCCGTTATCTGAGGGACTCCTATCCCTAGGACTTCTCTAGTGGTGCAAGCTGCGCCTGGTCCTACACCCACCAGAACCCCGGAGATCCCTGTTCTCATTAATTCTAGACAGGCGCTATAGCTGACACAGTTGCCAACCATAATAGGTATAGATATGGACTGCTTAAGCTCAGAGAAGAGTAGCCCCCGGTAGCTCTTGGAAACATGCCGGGCAGAGGTCACGGTAGACTGGATAACAAAAACATCAGCCTGAGCCTCAGCAGCGAGCGGAGCAAACCGTTTGGTGTTAGCTGGTGCTGCTGAAACAGCGCATATTGCCCCTCCCTGTTTGATAGCTTGAATTCGTTCGCCAACAAGGTTTTCTTTAATTGGTTGTGAGTAGACCTTCTGCAACAAAGGAGTCACTTCGGCGTCTGAGGCTTGAGCAATTTCCGCTAGTATCTCCTGAGGATTTTCATATCGAGTCTGTACTCCTTCTAAGTTGAGAACAGCCAAGCCGCCTAGTTTGCTCATGTGAATAGCAAAGCTAACGTCGGTCACCCCATCCATGGCTGCTGCTACTATGGGGACGGAGAAGGTAAGATTATTTACTTTGAAATCTATATTCGTCTGTTCGGGATTAATAGTTGTATCTCCCGGAACTATAGCCACCTCGTCAAACCCATAGGCACGCCGTAATTCTTTAAACTGAGGACCAGCCATTTTGCTCTCCTTTCTCATCTTAGAGAGTAACTATACCAAATTCTGCGGTTCTAAGTCAAGAAATTGTATTCGTTCATATGATTTGTAATGCGTCACCTAATTTCGTTGATTCCTTTTCACCACTCTGGTTTTTTCAGTAAGCGGACAAAGAGAAGATTAACTTTACCAACGGCGTAAGTTTTCCTTCAAATTAAAACAGCTCTGGACACAGACTAGTGATTATGGTTTAATTAAGCGTGAGAACTAGGGCATAGGAGATGATCTGTGGACAACTTTGGTGATTTCAGTAATACCCTGATAATCCTCATACCAATAATCCTTATTATACTTTTCAACGTCTTCTTCAAAAAGCGCAAGGCTGAGAAGGCACAGCCAGAAATAGCCATGAGCTTGCTATCAGAGGTGGCTATGAATCAACAGGTTGCAAAAACCTCTCTGGATAAGGCGCAAATAAAAAAGTTCAGAACAGATAGCTGGCAGAGAAACCGAGAAAAGCTGGATTTTCTAAGCCAGACGTTGCGGGATGAGCTGGCCAAAACCTTCGGTATGGCTGAGGAATTCAACCGGGCGGTAGATGCCACCCGTAAGTTTAAGTCCTCCAGTTATCTGGAAGGTATCTCGGTAGAGAGGCTAAGAGAATCGTTTGACCGGAGCCGAAAAGGGCTCGATGATTGGTTCGAGGCAAATAAAGACCAGACAGCGATGACGCCCGGTCGGCGTGGTTGTTTGTTTCCCTAAGATACACCTACTTTCATCAAACTATCCTGCCTTTATGAGAATTGCTCTATTAGAACATCAGTGTCATCGCAGTACTTCTAACTAGTAGGGGTGGTACTACGGTATCCGCACTGATAAATCTTCCTATACCTGGGTCATAGTATCTTGCACCATAGTAGTATAACCCGGTATCGTCCAATCTTTGTCCGGTGGATAGCTTATCGGTGGGCATTAATCTTCAGATAGCGATATCACTATTTTCCAATTCATATCATCCAGTTCTTGCCAAGTTAAGCTCTCCGAATAAATTACTTCACCAGACTCCTTCTTCGCCTCTATAAGAAACTTCTTATCAACCGGATATATATTTTTAGGATAGATTAATGTAGTGTCAAAGGCTAATACCTTACCAGACGGTATATCATATTCTTGTAATTCATCTATGAAAATAATAAGTGTCTGGTCAGTAAGATTATTCACACGAATCGATACTCCTGGGTCGCCATATTGACATTGGCACCCTGCAAATGAGATTGAGGTCAAAACTGTAATAAGAATGATAAAGATCGGACGCATCGCGTTAAATCGATGTTTCATTTTTAGCTCCTTATCTTAATTATAGCAGGTTGGGAAACACGACAAAAAGAGAATCAAATCGGTCGCTGTGTTATAATTACATGCGGAGCGGAGGATATGCCTCAATATTATATCTGGACTATAGGTTGCCAGATGAATAAGGCGGAATCGGAGCGACTCGGTAGCTATCTGGAGCAACTGGGATACCAGGCCACAGCT
>CAZNEL010000087.1:0-3580 GCA_964572285.1 uncultured Dehalococcoidales bacterium
TACCATTTACCTGAACTACCAGGGTAATCTGCTCATCCTTGATAAGCTCTTCATCCCACTGCGGCCAGCTTTGATTATGAATGCTGTAATCATACCCGCTACGCTGCCATAGCTCCTCAGCCAAGTGGGGAACTGTAGGCGCTAAAAGCTTCATTAGAATTGAGATAGCTTCTTTCCAGTCCGAGTCATCCACGGCACCGTCTTCTTTAGCCTTAATCAAATAGTTGGTAAACTCCATAAGTGCCGCTATCATGGTATTGAAACGTATCCTCTCCATGTCTTCTGTTACTTTCTTGACAGTCTGGTGAGTAATACGAGATAGCTCTCGTTTTGCTTTCTGCCTGGATTCCAGACTAGTATTCTTTACCAGGCTATAATCGCTTAACACCAGATTCCACATCCGGTTCAGCCAGCGGCTAATGCCACTAATACCGCTGTCATTCCACTCGCCACCTTGCTCCCAAGGTGCTACGAACATGAGATAGGCACGTACCGCATCTGCTCCAAGCTCGGAAACGTATTCATCGGGGGTTACTACATTACCACGTGATTTACTCATTTTCTGTTTCCCGGCGATAATAATCCCTTGGTTAAAAAGGCGGGTAAAGGGCTCGCCGAACTCTATCAACCCTATATCCCGCAGTGCCTTGACAAAGAAACGGGCGTAGAACAGGTGCATCACGGCATGCTCGGCACCACCGGTATATAAGTCCACCGGCAACCAGTATCTTAATTTTTCAATATCAAATGGAGCCGTATCGCAATGAGGGCTGGCATAGCGCAGGAAATACCACGAGGAGCACATAAAAGTGTCCATGGTATCAGTCTCCCTTTTGGCCGGGCCTCCGCATCGCGGGCAGATAGTATTAACAAACTGCTCATTGTATTTTAATGGCGATTCGCCGGTAGGCTTAAATTCAGCATCCTCAGGTAGTAATACCGGCAAATCCTCTTCTGGAACCGGGACAGCACCACATTCAGGGCAGTAAATCATAGGTATCGGTACCCCCCAGTATCGCTGACGGGAGATAAGCCAGTCGCGGAGTTTGTAAGTTATAGTTCGCTTCCCCCAACCTTTCTCCTCCAGAAAATCGGGGACCGCTTCTATACCCTGCTCATTAGAAAGCCCGTTGAACTGCCCTGAGTTAACCATAGTTCCTGACTCAGTATATGCCTCATCTAGTTCCCCTCCTTGCCAATCAGCCGGGGCTATCACCACTCGTATTGGCAGGCCATATTTTTTAGCGAAGGCAAAATCACGCTCATCATGAGCTGGTACCCCCATTACTGCTCCCGTGCCGTAGCTAAGGAGTACATAATCAGCAATCCAGATAGGTACCTTCTCTCCATTAAGTCGATTTATCACATAGGTGCCAATAAATACGCCGTCCTTCTCCTTCTCAGTCGAGAGCCGTTCAATCTCAGTTTGCCGCCGGGACTTAGTGATATAGGCCTCTACCTCAGCCCTCTTTTCGGGTATCGTCAGTTTAGCTACCAGCGGGTGTTCCGGAGCCAGCACCATAAAGGTAACACCGAAGGTAGTATCAGGGCGGGTAGTAAATACCCTGATCTCCTTTTCGCCGACGCCGGTTTGCTCAAGGGTAAAGGAAATCCCAGTGCCGATGCTCTTCCCCACCCAATTTCGCTGCATTATTTTTATCCGCTCCGGCCAGTCAAGACCTTCGTGCTGCATCAGCTCGTCAGCATATTTAGTTATGCGAAAGAACCATTGCTCTAAGTCACGGCGAATGACCGCTGCCTCACACCGCTCACAGCAACCCTCTACCACCTGCTCATTTGCCAGAACCGTTTGACAGCGAGGGCACCAGTTAACCGGAGCCTTGGCACGATAAGCCAATCCAGCTTCATACAACTTCAAGAAAAACCATTCTGTCCACTTATAGTATTCAGGCTGGCAGGTAATCACCTCACGGCTCCAGTCGTAGATAGCCCCTATGCTCTTGAGCTGGCGCCGCATATTATCTACATTCTGCATTGTCCAGGTGAAAGGATGAATTCCGCGACTGATAGCAGCATTTTCGGCTGGTAAACCAAAGGCATCAAAACCCATGGGATGAATCACATTATAGCCTTGCATCCGCTTAAACCGGGCATGAACATCAGACGGAGCCATGGCATACCAGTGCCCAATATGGAGGTCACCCGAGGTATAGGGAAACATGGTCAACGCATACCATTTGGGTCTGGGGTCACCCTCAGTAACCGCATATAGCTTATCGTCTGCCCACCTCTGCTGCCACTTCTTGTCAATGTCCTGTGGATTATATTTAACTACCATTTCCCTTCCTTACCTGAACAAGAGCCTGCCATTGAGTGTCAATAACGAAGAACCACCAGCCTACGCGGTATACACTCCACCTCCACTGAAACCATAATCCCACAACACATTCCTGGACAGGATGGCTAACTTGCTTGCATTTTACTCTACCACAGTTCTTTTTGGCAAGAATCACATTTTGACAATCGTGCTGACAGGTGATAGACTATCATTAGAAGGTGGTGTGTGTAAAGGTTACTTTATCAAGGGTGGTGATGATAAGTATTAATGGGATGGAAGTAACCTTTAAGATATTAATAAATGCGAGTTATTGCCGGCGAAGCCAAGGGGCACCAACTTAAAGTACCAAAAGGAACTACTGTTCGTCCAGCCACAGATCTAGTACGCGGGGCGATTTTTTCCATTTTGGAGACTATTGCAAGTGATTGGTCTCAAGTGCTAGACTTGTTTTCTGGTAGTGGTGCCTTGGGTATTGAAGCTTTAAGCCGTGGTTCTGGCTGGGTTGACTTTGTTGACCGCGAGCAGCGGTGCTGTGCTATAATCAAGCAAAATCTAGAAAAGGCAAAGCTTGCAAGTCGGGCTCATGTATATTGCTGTCATGCCGCTAAGGCAGTTTCCTTTCTTGAGAAGGAGTATAACGTTATACTAATGGACCCACCCTATTCTGATTCCTCTATCGGAAATCTCATAACACAACTAGCAGGTTCAAAACTGGTCGGGGCAAGATCGACAGTGGTGGTAACTCACTCAAGTCATTTTCCTCTAAGCCCAAGTTATGCTGCATTACATCTCATTAAAGAACGCCGCCATGGTGATAGTTGTATCGCAATATACCAAAAGGGAGGCAATTTTTGAACATCGCTATCTACCCGGGAACCTTCGACCCAATAACCAAAGGACATCTTGACATTGCCACCAGAGCCGCCAGGATTTTTGATAAGCTGGTTATCGGGGTTTATAGTAATTCGAATAAGCACCTGCTCTTTAATACTGAGGAACGGGTAGAGTTAGTCAGACAAGCAATTGTCGGGCTACCTAACGTTGATGCTGTCTCCTTCACTGGTCTTACCGCCAAGTTTGCAGCAAGTGTAGGGGCAAAGGTAATGGTAAGAGGGCTGAGAGCCAGTGCTGACTTTGAGCGAGAGTTTGAGATGGCAATGATGAATAAGAAACTATTCCCTAAGCTAGAGCTGATTTGTTTCATGGCCAGGCTGGAATACCAGTTTCTGAGCTCTAGCTTGCTTAAAGAAGCAGCCAACTTAGGCGGCAAGATTGATAATT
>CAZNEL010000088.1:0-3109 GCA_964572285.1 uncultured Dehalococcoidales bacterium
TTTCAGGATTTGACCTAGTGAGTATATGATTACCGGTAGCAAAATCAGACTTCGTGCCAAGAGATTAGCTGATGCCCAAAATGACTATACCTGGCAAACAGACCCGGAGCTAGCTCAACTTGATGCCTCACCGCTACAAACTATGCCTTTCCCTCAGTATTTATCAGAATATACCGGCGAGATACATTACCCTTCTTTTACTAGGCGTCAATTTGCTATAGACACCCTGGACGGTAAGCACATTGGCAACTGCACATATTATGGTATCAATGAGAAGAAGGGCGAAGCCGAAATAGGTATTATCATCGGAGAGCGCAGCTGCTGGGATAGGGGCTATGGTGCTGATGCTGTAATCGCCTTTTTGGGCTATATTTTCCGCCGGACAAATCTCAAGCGAATCTACCTGAAGACTCTTAACTTAAACATCCGGGCACAGAAATGTTTTCAAAAATGTGGTTTCACCCCGTATGGTCACCTGGTTAAAGATGGGTTTAATTTTGTACTTATGGAGATCCACCGTGAACAGTGGGAAAGGCAGCAAGGGAAGAAGAACGACACTAACTCGACAAAAGAACACTGATAGACTTATTTTTCGATTCGGTTCACCTCATGATGCTGCATTATGGGCTCTGGTTTAGAGAAATACTTCTTATTCAAGCGTCTGAAATGGTGCGGGATTCTGGTATCCCTCCAGCAATAGCTTGGGCACCAGGTCTATCAATTCTTCCATCGTCCATAACCCCTCTTCTTTGGAAATTGTCCTCTTTTTTACCGGCTCGGAATAAATAGCAATATCGGCACCAATGATATCAAACACTTGTCCATTTATGTCAGATGCTTCTTCAGTACATAAATAGGTTACTAATGGGGGTACCGTTTCTGGAGCTGGCGGATTAGTTAAATTTTCATATAGTTCCTTGCTGATGAGCCCTGTCTCATACTGTTTCGTCAAACGAGACTTGTTTTCTTCACCTAGAAGACGCCGTGTTACTGCTATGGGGGCATAGGCGTTGCAGGTTACTCCGTACCTGCCCATATCTCTAGCTACAGCTCTAGTTAGGCCTACAATCCCAGCCATAGCAGCAACATAGTTACACCAGGCCGCATTGCCAAGCCAGGCAGTAGAGGTGGCATTTACTATTCGCCCCCACTTTTGTTCTCTCATTAAACCAGAAGCATGCCGGATGCAATTAAAAGAGCTTTTAAGATGAATATTTATAGTGCTATCCCACTCCGCTTCTGTCATCTGCCACACCATGTTGTGTGCGTCAGCACCGCCGGCATTGTTCACTAAAATATCTAGCCGGCCGAATTTGTTTACTGCTGTCTGTATTAACTTTTGGGCTATTTCAAATTGGGAGACATCACCAAAGAAGGGCACTGCCTGACCATCCATGTTCATAATCTCTCTGGCTGTAGTTTCAGCATCACTACCAGAGGTAGCTGGCTGGCGATTATTGGTGATAACCTTGGCACCTTCCCTGGCAATAGCAATAGCTATTGCTCTCCCAATCCCTTGCCCTGAGCCGGTAACTACTGCTACCTTACCCTTTAACCTATCATTCATCTGCTCAACACTCCTTCCCCTAGTCTCATCTCCTAGATGGTACAATGACAATAGTTTTACCTAATACTGTTTTCTCTCCCTCGGAGTTCTCTGCCCAGATGTCACACTCCACATAGCGCTTGCCGTCTTCAATGTATTTCTTGGTTGCCTTTCCCCGGCAGATAAGCGCCTCACCAGGGAAGTTCATACCTCTATAGCTGCAACTAAACTTACTAACCACTCCCTGTTCTCCTATCCAGTCGGTTATTAGCTGACCCAGGAAGCAACCTGCCAGCGGACCATGGACAATGGCACCGGGTAATCCTTGGCTCTGAGCAAAGTCCTTATCATAATGGATGGGATTATAATCACCGGAGGCTCCTGCCCACATCACTAACTGACGAGTGGTTGGCTGCTTAACCAGGGGAGTGATTTTATCACCGACGGCTACATCTTCGTAATAGAGCTGCTCAGGCATTTCTTGTTCCTTTAGGCTGATATAAGATACTTAACTGGCGGCATTTAGCTACTAACTCCTGTCTCTGGTTTTTGTAGCTCATGCCAAAGGTCACGAACACCATCTCGCCTAGCTTACTGCCTTCCTGTTTACTTACATCAGCAATCTTACCGCTAAAAGTTATAGTATCTCCCGGCCTAACTGGCTGGTAATACTCAACTTCAGTGCCACCGTGAAGTCTACTGGCATCAGGCATCAAGGTAGTCATCTTCTGCTGAAGCTGCTCAAAACCTATGGTCAAAATAAAGTTTGGGGGAGCAATGATACCACCGTACTGGCTCTTCCTAGCATATTCTGCATCCTGCCAGAGAGGATTTTGGTCATCTATGGCTTGGGCAAACCGCCGTATCATCCCTTTCTCAATTTCATACACCGTAGGCTCCCACTCCACCCCAATTTCATTTCTTAGCTTTTCTGTGCTCAGTGAACTCATTGGCACTACCTATACCTTGCTGGATTTAACCGGTGGAAAACACAGTGCAAGAAGTTTATCGTGATTTTCTTAGGCGTGTCAAGGAAATGAAGTATCCATCTCTTTGATAAAGCTGGCTAAAGCCTCACGTCATAAAATGTGGTATTATGATAACACTAGTGAGAAGGAGATAAAGCAGGGGTGAAAGATGACCTGGCGATAGAGACCTTTAGCCTGACCAAGATATTTAGTGGACTGGTGGCGGTAGATGGTATTGAGTTGAGTATTAAAAGAGGAGAGTTATTTGCTCTTCTTGGCCCTAATGGTGCTGGCAAAACTACTACCATCAATATGCTGTGTTGCCTGCTTAAACCAACTGACGGCACAGCTACCATTATGGGCTACGATATTAACCAGCGTCCATTTAAGGTTAAAGAAATCATAGGGGTATCACCTCAGGAAACAATTATCTCCGAGCACCTTAACTGTAGGGAAAATTTAGCCCTGATAGGCCGTATTCATGGTATAAAAGCCAGGGAGCTAAAAGTCAGGTCACAGCAGCTACTGGAGACAATGGGTCTTGCTGACAGGGCTAAAGACCAGGTGAGAAAATTCTCCGGCGGTATGAAGAGAA
>CAZNEL010000089.1:0-2305 GCA_964572285.1 uncultured Dehalococcoidales bacterium
TTTTCTCCTTCACCTTACTTATTCAATTATATCTGAATCAAGCACTTTAGCAAAGCGGCGTTTACCCACTTTGATGATGCTACCATTTCGAACCGGAACTACATAGGTCGTTATTTTTTCACCATCTACTTCCACGGCTCCTTGTCTAATCAGCCGAGTAGCCTCACTACGGCTATTGACTAGTCCTTTATTCACTAGTTGTGAGGGAATGTCCATGCCTATATGCTTTAGCCCATGAAACGAGGCTGGACACTTAACTATTTCCTCGGGTACTTCTTTCTTCTGCACCACTTTTACAAAATTCCCCTCAGCTTCGGTAGCTGCTTCTTCGTCATAAAGCTGGGTAACAATTTCTTTAGCCAGCCTCTTTTTAAGCTCCATCGGATTAAGTGTATCATCGTTGAGTTGCTTTCTGAAGTTCTCTAATTCTCCATCAGGAACATCGGTTACCAACTCAAAGTAGCTCATAATAAGGCTATCAGGGATAGACATTACCTTGCCGTATATCTCGTTAGGTGGCTCGGCAACGCCGATATAATTACTCAGGCTTTTGCTCATTTTATGGCTGCCATCGGTGCCTACGAGTAATGGTGTCATAAAGCATTGCTGTGGGTGCTGCCCCATCATGGACTGAAGCTCCCTGCCGACGAGAAAGTTAAATTTCTGGTCGGTACCACCAAATTCGACATCAGCCTGGATAGCTACTGAGTCGTAGGCTTGGAGTAAGGGGTAGAGTAGCTCGGTCAAAGCAATGGGGCGTCCCTCGCTATATCTCTTGCTAAAATCATCCCTAGCCAGAAATTGAGCTACGGTAAACTTACTGGTAAGCTGGATAACATCGCTCAGGGTAAACTTGTCAAACCACTCGCTTTGCCACCTCACCTCTGTCTTTTCCTTATTGACTATCTTGAAGAATTGTTCCATATAGGTCTGGGCATTAGTCAGAACCTGCTCCCTGGAGAGCATGGGGCGGGTGAGGGACATGCCGCTGGGATCACCAATCTGAGCGGTCCAATCGGCAACGATGAGGACAACCTGGTGCCCCAGCTCTTGAAACTGGTGCAATTTTCTCAGGGCTACCATGTGACCCAGGTGGATATCAGGGAAACTGGGGTCAAAACCCTCCTTCAGCCGTAGCTTCTTACCCGAGCGCAATAGCTCTATCATCTCTTCTTCGACTATAGTTTCAGCCACAGCTCGCTTTAGCAAGTGGTTGATATTAAAGTTAGTTATCACTTTTCCACCTGTTCTCTTATAGAGTTTAATATAGCCCTTCCTTGTTTTACGTCTTCAGCCACCTGTTTTTTTAGCTCATCAGCGGTATCAAATTTTTTCTCGCTGCGAAGCCGCTCGATAATATCAATTCTTAATTCTTGTCCGTAAAGTTCACCGTGGTAGTCGAGCACATAAACTTCTACCGTCCGCTCCCCACCGTCAAAGGTAGGGCGGCGGCCGATATTAGTCATTGATTGGTAAGTACTATCACCAATGTAGGCCCAGGTAACATAAACACCATCGGGAGGAAGTGCCTGTTGTGGGGCTACCTTCAGATTAGCTGTGGGAAAGCCCAGCTCTACGCCTCGTCCTACCCCGGTAATTATTCGCCCGTGAAGATTGAAAGGACGACCTATAAAGTTATGCACTCTTCGCATGTTTCCCCCGGCTAAGGCATTCCTTATAGCCGTGCTGCTCACCACTTCATTATCTATTACTAGCGGCGGTGTTACGGTTACATTGAAATTCATATCGTGCCCCAGAGTGCGAAGGGTGTCAGCGTTACCTTCCCTGTTTTGACCTAAAGCAAAGTCGGGTCCAATTACCAGTCCGCGCATTCTAAGATATTTCTTTAATAGTCCAACGAATTGGCGAGTGCCGAGCTGAGCCAGTTCCGGAGTAAAAGATAAGGTAATGACGGCGTCAATACCCTCATTTTTGAGAAGTTTGACTCTCTGGGTAAGGTTAGTCAGGCAGGGCAGCTTGGTTTGGGGTGATAGTAATGCTTGGGGATGCCGGCGAAAGGTTACTACCCCACTGAGCCAATTCTCCTGCCGGGCGCGCTCTTTTACCTGTGAGAGCAAATATTTATGGCCGAGGTGAACCCCATCAAAAACCCCAATGGTTAGTACCATGTCCTTATCAGGTGATAACCTGGCTAACTCTTCCTCTACCTGCATAGCTCTTCCCCAGTTGGATTAACTAAGAAACATCAAATAGCTAACGGGATAAACAAAAAGAGACCTCGCTAGAGCTCCATACCAACAGCTAAAGTCGTCTTAATATTAACATAAGCCTGTGTAAGCGTCAA
>CAZNEL010000090.1:0-2277 GCA_964572285.1 uncultured Dehalococcoidales bacterium
GCCGCTGGCTTTCAGGAAATTGGAGTGACTGACGAGATGTCTGTCAAATGGATAGGTGATGACGCAGCGGCGAAGACATTTACCGAAAACTTAAAGATACCACCCGAAGAATTAGAAGAGATTGCCAAATCGATTATCAGCATCAGGGTTCATGGAATCAAGTTGAACTAGAAGATGCAGATAAACCTTCACTAACAAGCCCTTTGAGTCTTGTCGCTATTCCTTCTAGGGGTACAAGCTCAGCTTCTTTCTGTGAGCGCCACTTTATCTCTACACTGTTATTTTTAAGAGTGCGAGAACTAATGGTAACCCGGAGAGGTATTCCCAGAAGGTCAGCATCGTTGAATTTCACTCCTGGAGAATCGCTACGGTCGTCATAAAGTACCTCCAGTCCTTCTGCTTCGAGCTCGGCAGATAGCTTCTCAGCAACTTCTGCAACCTTTGAGTTTTCTCGATACAAAGGGCAAAGATAAATTTGGTAGGGAGCAACACTTAGCGGCCAGATAATACCTTTATCATCGTGGTGTTTTTCGATAATAGCCGCCAGTAGTCTACCCAAGCCAATACCATAACACCCCATAACCATGGGGTGTGATACACCATTCACATCAGTAAAGAAGGCACCCAATGTTTCACTCAGGAAAGTACCCAACTTGAAAATATGGCCAATTTCAATCCCGTGGGCAGAGGATAATTTACCGTCACACCGAGGGCATTCTTCTCCAGCCTTGGCACGGGCTATATCGACTAAAACGTCAGTTTTAAAGTCTCTGGGGTAGTTGACGTATTTAAGGTGGGTATTGGGTTTATTGGCACCAGCAACAAAATTTGTTCCTGAGGTTATTGAATCGTCTGCTATCACTTTAAAATTACTTATGCCGACCGGTGAGGCTGAGCCAGCGATTACGCCGGCTGCTAACACTTCGGCTTCAGTAGCCATGCGTAGCTCAGAGCAGTGAAGAGTGTTCTTTAATTTCACCTCGTTTATTTCGAGGTCACCCCTGATAACCGCAATGACAAATTCGCCATCAGTGACATAGAATACTACTTTAAGGGTATGACTTTGGGGCACCTTCAGGAAATTTGAGACTTCTTCTATGGTATACATACCCGGTGTAGCCACTTCTTCCAAGGGCAGTGGTTCACCATTTTCTATAGTGCCTTTTATGCTCTGAGCTTTCTCAGCATTAGCGGTATACTGGCATTTCTCACAATAGATAATTTCGTCCTCTCCATTTTCGGCGATAACCATAAATTCATGGGAATCTTTACCGCCTATGGCACCACTATCGGCTTCAACTACCAGATAAGGAAGTCCACATCGAGAGTAGATATTCTGGTATGCCTGGAGCATTTTTTTATAGCTCTGGGCTAACCCGGCTTTATCCACATCAAAACTATAGAGGTCTTTCATAGTGAACTCACGGACTCGTATCAACCCGCCTCTGGGTCGGGGTTCATCACGGAACTTGGTCTGGATGTGATAAAGCAGCTTTGGCAGGTCACGATAACTCTTCACATTGCGACCAGCCATTTTGGTGATGACCTCCTCGTGGGTTGGACCTAGGGCTAGTTTGCGGTCTCGGCGGTCAGAGAGGGTAAACAGACCTTTGCCGAAAGCCAGGTCTCGCCCGCTTTCCTGCCATAGTTCCAGAGGCTGGAGGGCTGGCATCCTTAGCTCCTGCCCACCAGCTTTATCCATCTCATCCCGGATAATATTCTCTATCTTTTTGAATACCCGCCAGCCTAGGGGCAAGTAAGAGTAGACCCCAGCTGCTACTTGACTTATCATTCCTGTTCTCAGTAGTAGTTGGTGGCTAACCGTCTCTGCTTCAGCGGGCACTTCTCTTAATGTCTTACCGAATAGTTTTGATATACGCATTCTCTGCTCCGTTCTATTCTTTGTCAACCTAGCTCTCTTTAGCCACTACCCTTTTGACCGTGGTGTACGAAAGGTAAAACTCCTACGACTTCTTTGGAGGTGCTATACGGAGGCATGGGTATAGTATAATACACTTTTGCTTCTAATTCACCCACCTCAATCCTCCAAGTGTCCATTAACTTTTGCCCCTATTGTGTCCCATTTATCCTGACGATTTACAGGCAGCTGCTCTGTCTAACTGAACTACAAGAACAAACCATTTATCAATTAAACGTAGCATAGAGGTGAAGAGAAGGTCAAGAGAATGATTCAGTTTTGTGCTTCGGTTGCTTGACTGAGTGTCTTACGTGTCGATAAATATAAAAGGCAATAAAAGCAATAATTATGGCAATAAT